>JAEENR010000101.1 GCA_016283885.1 Verrucomicrobiota bacterium | reverse complement strand
ATTTCGATCAGCTGCCGGTAATTGACTTCCGGCGTAAAATCCCGCAGGTAGCGTTCGCGCCCGGCACGACCCATTTGCCGTCTCTTTTCCGGGCTCATATAGATCATCCGGCGGATGCCCTCCTCCAGCGCGCCGGGTTTAAAAGGATCGTACAGAACTCCTTGAACACCATCCTGAATAATGTCCGGCCGTCCGCCTAAATTGGAAGCCAGGATCGGTTTACCCAGCGCCATGGCTTCGATCAGGGTCAGACCAAATGTCTCATACCACACAGAGGGGAAAATCAGAAAACTGCACTCCGCCAGCCGGCGCAAGACCTCCGGACGGGAAAGTCCTCCGGTAAACGTCACACCCGGCACGTTCCTGGCCCGCAGTATGTTTTCCAGAGCGCCCTGCCCCGCGACCGTCAGAGGATAGTCTATCTGCCTCCACGCGTCCAGCAGCTGGCCGATCCCTTTTTCCGCCGAAAGCCGGCCAATGAAAAGCGCTCCCGGTTTTTCACTGACAGCCGGAACTCCGGGCAGCGGATCCTCCAGGAAATTGGGTTTGACGAAAATCTTCCGCGGATCCAGTCCTCCCTGGATGAATTTGCGGCGCGAAAACTCGGTCAGCGCGATAAACGCGTCCACTTCACCCTCCAGAAAACGACGGCGGCGGATCTCCCGATACAAACGGTAACTGAGAAACGTCTTTAACCGGCTGCCGCCCAGAAAGCAATGACGAATCAGACAGCGGCTGAACCGACCGTCCCGCAGACAATCCTCACAGGGATGCTCCCGGTACATCAGCTGGGTGCCGGGACAGATCATCCTGAAATTGTGCAGCGTGTGGACGGCAGGAATGGAACGCAGGCGCGCGGCCTCGAAAACCGAGGGCGTCATCCGCATCCAGAAGTTATGCAGATGGAAGATATCGGGCTTGAACTGATCCAACACCTTCCCCGCGTCTGCTTTAAGTTCTTCTGACCAGGTACTGTTCCTGAGTGCCGCCAGCCTCTCCCAAAATCCCAGATCCCGGATCTCGGCGTTGCCCCGTTCCCAGACAAGCACCTCATGACCATGCGCGCGCAGGAGCTTCTCCTCGGCCAGGACCACGTTTTTCTCTCCCCCGGAGGGAATATCCGCGTAGTTATTGAATGCGATCAGGATTTTCATGCAGTATGTTGAACGTGGACTCGTTACACCAGGAATCCGACACCGGGATTTTAGCGAAAAAAGGGAGTCTTGGAAATTTTTTTGAATAAATTTATGAAAATGAGTTGACCACCCCCGCATTTTCTGGCACTCTTTTGGGCGTGTTGCGGGGGCGTAGCTCAACTGGTTTAGAGCGCTGCCCTGTCACGGCAGAGGTTACGGGTTCGAGCCCCGCCGCTCCCGCCATCACTATGTTCATAGGTGTTTGTAGAAATGGCGTAAGTTATTTCTCCTTTCATTTTTTTCCTTTCATTTTTCCCACCGGCGTGTGTCGGTGGGTTTTTCATTTCTACTCTTCCGTACTTTTATAAAAAAGATCCCCCGTCCTGACGGACGAGGGAATCTATATCTTGTAGAATGATTTGAAGTCCGGGGCGCGCCTCCTTTTTTCAGCGTCCCGCGAGAATGTTTTCCGCTTAAGCGCAGACTGCGATCTTCCGGGCTTTCGCGGCCTGGACTTTCGGCAGCGTGATCTTCAGCACACCCGCTTCCATCTTGGCCGTGATATGCTCAAAATCCACATCGGTACTTAGTTCATAAGAGCGTTTGTAATCGCACAAAGCACTTTCGCTGTGGACCAGCGTCCAGCCCTCCGGGGTCGGAGTGACTTTGCCGGTGATGGTCATCACATTGTTTTCCAGCTGGATATCCACGTTTTCCTTGCTTACGCCCGGCATATCCACTTCCAGGAAGACCTGGTCATCGCACTGGTAAATATCCGCGCGGGGGATCACCACTCTCTTGCGTTCGGTGTTCTTTCCTTCGCAATGGCAGCGGTCATTTCCGCCGCGGTTCGCGTTGTTTCCATTGGAAGCCACATTGACTTTTGTTTCAAAATTGTTGTTAGACATATCTTTATCCTTTCTTCTATAAGTTATTTTTTATTTTCAGCGGGTTACTCGCACGCCACACAGATCTGCTTCGGCTGAGTTTTCTCAGCGCGCGGTATCTTCACAGTCAGCACCCCATCCTTATAATCCGCGGTGACTTTATCTACCTGGACATCCGCCGGCAGGCTGATCGTGCTGTGGAAGTGATTCTGGGAACGCTCTGTTCTCAGATATTTCTTCCCTTTATTTTCCGTAGATTCACTGCTCTTGCGGTCGGCATCGATCGTCAGGATATTATCCTTCACATTCACATTGATATTCTCGGGCTTGACTCCGGGAATACCGCTTCTGACTATCAGATTGTTCCCGTCAGTGAAAAGGTTCGTGGAAAGTTCCTCGCCTTCCAGCGGACTGTATTGAGAACCCTCCCAAAAAGGAGTGTTCAACAGCTTGCTCATTTCCAGTCCGAATCTCTCCCACGGATTGAAGAATCCGAAATCGTTCCAGTCATTTATATTTGCTCTTTTTACTAACATACTCATTTTATTCCTTTCTTCGTTAAAATGTTCTTTTTCATTTTACCGGTCACCGTGACCGGCATCTGCACTTTATAAAGCGAAAAGGATGCCAAAGTCTTTTTCAATACTCATAATCAACTGTCCATCAATAAAATAAAGAAAACACATACAAAAACACCAAATATGAACAGCTCCCTTACAGCACTTAAATTGAGACATTATGTCGCATATTGTGTGACACACTTTTTCACGTTGGAACATTGTGTCACAATGTCACACTTAAACTTTTTACTGTTCTTTTGTCCCGCTTCCGTAGATGATGCGGACAGCGTATGTGGGATACATTGCATTCATATCTGCCCTATTTATTGGCAGGACTGGGCAGCTTTTTTATTGGACTTTCCAAAGCGGGATTCGGCGGCGGACTGGGGATGATGGTCACGCCCATCTGTGTGGTGGCGTTCGGACCCAAGGCCATCGGCATCCTGCTGCCGCTGCTCTGCGCAGGTGACATCTTCAGTATGTACGCTTACTGGAAAAAGTGGCAGATCAAAAACTTCTGGTTCCTGCTGCCGGGCATCATCGTCGGCGTGATCATCGGTGCACAGCTCTTCGGGCGCTTTACAGCGGATCACCTGAACCTGATCATCGGTCTGCTGGCCATCTCCTTTGTCGCCTTCCAGGTGGGACGCGAATACATCACCAGCCATGCCAAAGCATTTATCCCTTCCTATAAGACGGGCATCCCCTACGGCATTGCCGCAGGGCTGACTTCTACCTTTGCCCACGGAGCCGGACCGGTCGTGACGATGTTCCTTCTGCCGCAAAAGATGACCAAAGAAGTCTATATGGGAACAACGATCTTTATTTTCACATTCATCAACGCGTTCAAGATGCCCTTCTTCTGCATCGACCAGAGCATGATCGATCTGCCCATCTTCGCTCCGCACGCCATCATCACGCTGGAGACGCTCAAGATCGGGCTTTACTGTTTCCCGCTGGTGCCGCTGGGGGTCTGGGCCGGCATCTGGCTGAACCGCAAATTCTCCGAAGCGCAGTTCGTCCACATCATCTACATCCTGACCGCTCTGGCCGGAGCGGACCTCGTCTGGCACTCCCACTTCTGGCGCTGGTTCTGATCAATGGAGTTACAAAGAACCACGGATAAACACAGATAAGCTAAAAAAAATCCCCGGTGCTGTTTCACATCGGGGATCTTTGTTTTCAGTTCAAAAAGCGTCTAGGGGTATTGGAACGGAGCCAGTGCCACGCGGAAACCCAAGTTGGTGTATATGTTATCGGACGCATCGCTGCCCCGATACGCTGAGCGGCAGGGCCAAGCGGAATTCCACCAGCTGCCCCAGCGAGCCACACGTTCAATGCCAGCATCTGGTCCTGTCGGATCAACTACCGCTGATGCCGGATAATCTTCATAAAAGTCAGCACACCATTCTGCCACGTTCCCGTGCATGTCATAGAGTCCCCAGGCATTTGGCATCTTCTGTCCTACCGCACGGGTACAGATCAAACCTTTCTCATAACTCTTTATGCCCGCATTATACCAATACCAGCCTACTTCATCCATTTCGGAACATTGCTCTTCATCAGACAAATTTTTTCCGTTGTTCAATGCCGTCGTTGTTCCGGCGCGGCAGGCGTATTCCCATTGCGCTTCGGTGGGAAGAGTATATCTATACCCTTCCGGCAGTCTGCCGGCTTCCATCTCAAGGTCTGTCAGTTTGGAACAGAACTCCTTCGCGTCATACCAGCTCACACATTCCACCGGCAGATTCGCTCCTTTGTAGTAGGAAGGATTCGTTCCCATCACCGCTTCATATTGCGCCTGAGTGATCTCATATTTACCCAGCCAATAGCCCTGGGTCAGTGTCACTTGATGCTGTGTTTCATTGTCCTTTCTTCCCAGTTCGTCTTCCGGACTGCCCATCATGAACGTGCCCGGCTCGATCCAGATCATGCGCAGATTTACATCTTCCGAAAGAGGGATCGTTATATTTTTGGAAACATAAATCGGAGCCAGTGCCACGCGGAAGCCGGCATCGATATACTGGCCATCGGGAGGACCGTTCCGAGCCGCAGAACGACAACTAGAGGCTTCCCGAGCAATGCTGCCACCGCGATTCACACGATAAAAACCTGTGTCTGCTCCCATTGGATCGATCACGGCTGCAGCCGGGTAAGTGCCATACCAGTCCAAACACCATTCCCATACATTTCCGTGCATATCATACAACCCCCAGGCATTCGGCAGCTTCTGTCCCACCGGATGAGTGTCCATATTTCCGTTGCTGTACCTGCTGTTGTTACCATACCAGCCCACTTCATCCATTTCGGGACATTGCTTTTCATCAGACAAATTTTTTCCGCTGTTCAGAGCTGTGGTCGTCCCGGCGCGGCAGGCGTATTCCCATTGAGCTTCGGTGGGCAAGGTATATTCATACCCCTCCGGCAGACGACCTGCTTCTCGTTCGATGGCTGTCAGTTTGGCGCAAAATTCCATCGATTCACTCCAATTCACTCTTGCCACCGGCAAGTCGGCTCTGCCGGATCCTGAGGGATTCGTTCCCATCACCGCTTCATACTGGGCCCGGGTCACCTCAAACTTACCCATCCAATACCCTTGGGTCAGGGTCACCTGATGCTGTCTTTCACTGGAGAATCTGCCCAGTTCGTCTTCCGGACTGCCCATGATGAACGTACCTGGTTTGATCCAGATCATGTCCAGATCCACCGTATCCGAAAGCGGGATCGTGAAGTTTTTATTTTCTGATTCTCCTTTGGAGCAGAAAAACAGTTTTTTGTTTCCCATTTTTACCTGATACGGACTGGAGGCAGACGCGACTTCTGTCCAATGGACCGCGTCCTCACTCTGATAAAGCGTCCCTGTATAGGTCACTATCAGATCGTTTCCGTCTGTCTTACAGCTGATGGTCGGCTTCGCGGCCTGTGCCATCACCGTCACTAGTGCCAGCCCTAAAAGGCCGGATGTCAATTTATTTACAGTCATCTTCTAATATGTTTATTTAAATTATTCTATTTGACCGGAGCCAGCGCCACGCGGAAGCCTACGCTGTTAAGACAATCGTAAAACATACAGGAACTCCGGGAAGCCGAACGACAACCGCTCGCGCTGCCGGCCCAAAGTCCCCCGCGAACCACCATGTAAGACCCCGAGTCCGCTCCTGTGGGATCCGTTACGGGTGTTGACGGATAAGTACTCCAATACACATCTAAACACCATTCCGACACATTCCCGTGCATATCATAGAGGCCCCACGCGTTCGGCTGTTTCTGTCCTGCCGGATGAGTTGTTTTATTGCTGTTGTACTTATACCATCCCACTTCATCCAGGTTTGGACAAGGTTCTGACGATCTCTGATCTGCTGACGGGATATTCGTCCCGTTATTGAACGCGGTCGTTGTTCCGGCGCGGCAGGCATATTCCCACTGCGCCTCCGTCGGCAAAGTGTATTCATACCCCTCCGGCAGTCTTCCGGCTTCTTTCTCGATTTCTGTCAGTTTTTTGCAGAACTCCATCGCGTCACTCCAACTGACCATCTCCACCGGCAGATCGGCTCCTTTGAATTTGGAAGGATTCGTTTCCATAATGGCTTCATATTGTGCCTGGGTCACCTCATATTTACCCAGCCAGTAGGCTTTAGTCAGTGTCACCTGATGCTGGATTTCTTTTTCCGCATCTCTGCCCAGTTCATCTTCAGGACTGCCCATCATAAACGTGCCTGGTTTGATCCAGATCATGTCCAAGTTCACATCATCTGAAAGCGGGATCGTCATATCCCCGGAAGGCGGAGCCGGCGGAACCGGAGCCAGCGCGACGCGAAAACCCAGAAGGTTACCCTTAGGGTCAAGTTCCGGGTGTCCCCGAACCGCAGAACGGCAGGTTTTAGCACCGATGGTCCAGCAGCCACCGCGCATAACGTGAACCGAACCCGTCTCAGGTCCCATGGGATCAACTACTTCTGAAGTTGGATAATCATTTTTATACCAGTCTAAACACCATTCCCACACATTCCCATGCATGTCATACAGTCCCCAGGCATTCGGCTGTTTCAGCCCCACCTGCTGAGTCATATCATCGCTGTTGTATCCATACCATCCCACTTCATCCATTTCAGAACATTTGTTGACAGATGACAGATCCTTTCCGCTGTTCAATGCCGTCGTTGTCCCGGCCCGGCAGGCATATTCCCATTGAGCCTCCGTTGGCAATGTGTATTCATACCCTTCCGGCAGTCTTCCGGCTTCCTTCTCTATGGCTGTCAGTTTGGCACAAAAATCCATCGCTTCGTCCCAGCTCACAAAACACACAGGATAATCATCCCCTATACCATACACAGGATTACCATACCCAACATCATGACCATCTGAAGGATTCGTTCCCATAATGACTTCATACTGTGCCTGGGTTACCTCATATTTACCCATCCAATAACCTTTAGTCAGCGTCACTTCATGCTGGACTTCAGTATCATATCTACCCAGCTCATCTTCGGGGCTCCCCATGATAAAGGTACCCGGTTCGATCCAGATCATATTCAGATCCACCGTATCCGACAGCGAAATCGTGAAATTTTTTGATTCACCCTTGGCACAGAAAAACAGTTTTTTGTTTCCCATTTTTACCTGATAAGGGCTGGAAGCGGACGAGACTTCCGTCCAATTCACAGCATCACTGCTCTGATAAAGCGTCCCCGTATAGGTCACTATCAGATTGTTTCCATCTGTTTTGCAGCTGATAGTCGGCGCTGCCGCCTGTACCATCGCCGCAGCCAGCACCACAGCCAGCAGCCCAAAAGTTGTTTTATTTCTGTGCATCATCGTTTTTCTATTAAATGAGGTTTTATTGTTCCTGTTTCATACGGGTTTATTTGACCGGAGTCAGTGCCACGCGGAAGCCATAGCTGCGCCAATTATAATCCGGGTAGTAGTAGTACCGGTGCGCTGAACGGCAGTAATACGCACCATTACTATTCCAGCCGCCGCCGCGCAGAATGCGATATGTACCCGTGCTAGGTCCCGTTGGATCTGTTACGGATTTTGTGGGATAAGCTCCATACCAATCCAGACACCATTCCCACACATTCCCGTGCATATCAAAAATGCCCCAGCTATTCGGTACTTTCTGTCCTACCGGATGTGTTGTTTTATCACTGTTGTATCCATACCACCCCACTTTATCCAAATTGGGACAAGGATTATCTTTAATTTGGCTGTCTTTCGGGATATTCAAGCCGTTATTAAAAGCCGTTATCGATCCGGCGCGGCAGGCGTATTCCCACTGTGCCTCTGTAGGCAGAGTATATTCATACCCCTCCGGCAACCGGCCGGCCGCTTTCTCGATGGCTGTCAATTTGGCACAGAACTCCTTCGCTTCATTCCAGTTCACCATTTCCACCGGCAGATCGGCTCCTTTGAAATTGGATGGATTCGTTCCCATAATGACTTCATATTGAGTCTGGGTCACCTGATATCTACCCAGCCAATAGCCCTTGGTCAGTGTTACTTCATGCTGGGTTTCATTATCCTGTCTGCCCCGTTCATCTCTCGGACTGCCCATCAGGAACGTTCCCGGATCGACCCAGACCATGTCCAGGTCAACATCATCCGAAAGCGGGATCATCATATCCTTGGAGACCGGGGTCGGAGCCAGCGCCACGCGGAAACCTTCATAACTCAGGGGAGCACTCGAGATGATACTCCGGGTCGCTGAACGGCAGCTGTACGCCTGATAGCAGTAGGCCCCGCCGCGCATGACACGGTACCTGCCTATACTGGGTCCTATTGGATCGGTTACACTCCCAGACGGATAATCAGCATACCAGTCTAAACAATATTCCCTTACATTCCCGTGCATATCATACAGTCCCCAGGCATTCGGCTGCTTTTGTCCCACAGGATGGTTATCATCTTTACTGTTTCTCTGATACCATCCCACTTCATCCAGGTTCGGACAAGGTAGATCCCATCTCTGATCTTCTGACGGGATATTCTTTCCGTTATTGAAAGCTGTGGTCGTTCCGGCACGGCAGGCGTATTCCCACTGCGCTTCAGTCGGCAAGATATATTCATATCCATTCGGCAGTCTTCCTGCCGCTTTCTCAATGGCTGTCAGCCTGGCGCAAAATTCCATTGTGTCATCCCAGGTTACATGTCCCACCGGATAATCATCTCCCCGGAAGTAGAAAGGATCCATATCCATAATGGTTTTATACTGTGCCTGAGTGACTTCATATTTACCCAGCCAGTAGCCCTTCGTTAAAGTCACCCGATGCTGGATCTCATCAACGACACGACCTATTTCATCAACAGGAGCACCCATGTTAAAGGTACCGGGTCCGATCCAGATCATGTCCATATCCACATTCCCCGGCAAAGAAACTGTAGTACTTTTACCCGGCACAATGGGTTCATCGGGTCCGCCTTTGGCGCAGAAAAACAGCTTTTTGTTCCCTATTTTTACCTGATACGGACTGGAAGCGGACGCAACTTCTGTCCAATTCACAGCGTCCTCACTCTGACAAAGTATTCCTGTATAGGTCACTATTAGGTCGTTTCCATCTGTTTTACAGTTGATGGTCGGTTCTGCCGCCTGTGTCATTACCGCTGCCAGCGCTACAGCCAGCAGCCCGAAAGTTGTTTTATTTCTGTACATCATTGATTTTCTATTAAAATGGAGTTCTGTTGATTTTATTTCATACGGATTTATTGGACCCGTGCCAGCGCCACACGGAAACCGATATACCAGGCAATATCGTCCGGTGTGTCGCAGTTACGATAGGCCGAACGGCAACTGGCTGCGATACCGTACCAGCTGCTGTCTCCACTGCGCATGACGCGGTACCGGGCCGTAGCCGGTCCAACGGGATCAACTACGGGTGAAGACGGATAATTTTCTTTATACCCGTCTAAACACCATTCCTCCACATTTCCGTGCATGTCATACAAGCCCCAGGCATTCGGCAGCTTCTGCCCCACCGGATGAGTTTTCTCACCGCTGTTGTACGCGTACCAGCCCACTTCGTCCATTTCGGAACATTCTTCCTTATTTGACAGATTTTTCCCGCTGTTCAGGGCTGTAGTCGTTCCGGCACGGCAGGCATATTCCCACTGGGCTTCGGTCGGCAATGTGTATTCATACCCCGCCGGCAGTCTTCCGGCCTCTTTCTCGATCGCCGTCAATTTGGCGCAGAAATTGGTCGCGTCATACCAGCTCACTTGTTCTACCGGCAAGTCGGCTCCCTTAAAGCTGGAAGGATTCGCGTTCATCACAGCTTCGTACTGCGCCTGAGTGACCTCGTACTTGGCCAGCCAGTAGCCTTTAGTCAGAGTGACTTCATGCTGAGTTTCGTCATCATATTTGCCCAGCTCGCCTTCCGGGCTGCCCATCAGGAAGGTGCCCGGATTGATCCAGATCATATCCAGGCTGACCGTATCTGAAAGAGGGATCGTGAAGTCTTTGTTTTCTGATTCGCCCTTGGCGCAGAAAAACAGTTTTTTGTTTTCGATTTTTACCTGATATGGACTGGAAGCGGATGCGACTTCTGTCCAGTTCACAGCGTCCTCGCTCTGATAAAGTGTTCCTGTATAGGTCACTATCAGATTCGTCCCATCTGTTTCACAGCTGATAGTTGGCTCTGCCGCCTGTGTCATTACCGCTGCCAGTGCCACAGCCAGCAGCCCGAAAGTTGTTTTGAGTGTGTTCATTGTATTTGCCCATTGCGTTGAATGGATACCTGTTGGATAAAATAGCGCATTTTTCAGAAAATTCAAGGTTGAATATCCCGTCAAAATGAATCAGATCCTGACAAAAATAAAAATATCTGTGTCACACTATGCGAGGCCGATGTTCGGCTCCGTGGTTCCGAAAAAAAGACCCCTGCGGTCGAAAGACTGCAGGGGCGGAAACAACACATTATGAATGAAAAATAAAATTTATTCCTTCTTATCTTTCAAAGTCTCTTTCTTGATGATCTCAGGCTTGG
>JAEENR010000100.1 GCA_016283885.1 Verrucomicrobiota bacterium | reverse complement strand
ATCCGAACCAGTGGTTCGGAATTCTGAAGATACGCTGTTTAAACTTTCCTGGACACATTATTTGATTCTAAATAATAGGATTACAATTAGAAGCGGTACGCCGACCATTTTGAGGACTACAACATTACCAAAGTGATGCTGAGGGAATAATTTTGAGTTCCTTTTACTTTTTGCTACACCATTTACTGCACTGGCCAGTCATTGTAGTAACTGAGTTTTTATAAGTGATTGATAAAGAAGAAAATGGCAGCGTGTATGAGAATCGAACTCATCTTTCAGCCTTGAGAGGGCTATGTCCTAACCGATAGACGAACACGCCATGCCCGTTCGCGGTGGCTATTTTACAGAAACGGGAGAATTTGTCAATGGCCGGTTTGCTTTTCGATTTTTTTGGCGGAAAAAGATTGCTGAAAGGCTGTTGAAGCGGGTAGGATTGGGCTTGTGAAAACGCTGTTCGCTGTGTACGGTGAAACAGCGTTTCAAAAGGTTTTACAGAATTATCAATAAACCGTAAAAAGAGAGCAGAATATGGAAAAATTAAAAGTCAACGCGCCGGTCAATCGGTTGATCGGCAGGATGCCCAAGATCGGCATTCGTCCCTGTATTGACGGCCGTCAGCGCGGTGTGCGCGAGGGGCTGGAGGAACAGACCATGGGCATGGCCCTGGCCGTAGCGGAGCTTCTGAGCAAGAACCTGCGTCATTCCAACGGGTTACCTGTGGAGTGCGTGATAGCGGATACGACGATCGGCGGTGTGGCCGAGGCCGCGATGGCGGACGACAAGTTCCGCCGCGAAGGGGTAGGCGTGAGCATAACCGTCTCGCCGTGCTGGTGTTACAGCTCGGAGGTGATGGATATGGATCCGCTGACGCCCAAGGCGATCTGGGGCTTCAACGGCACAGAGCGTCCGGGCGCGGTCTTTCTGGCCGCTGTGGCCGCTGCGCATTCCCAGAAGGGTCTGCCGGCCTTCACGATCTATGGCCGCGATGTGCAGGACGCGGATAACCGTGAGATCCCCGATGATGTAAAGGAGAAGCTGCTCCTTTTTGCCAAGGCGGGTCTGGCGTTTGCCACGATGCGCGGCAAGTCCTATCTGTCCATGGGCGGCAGCGCGATGGGCATCGCCGGTTCCATGGTGAATCACGATTTATTTGAGAAATATTTCGGGATGCGTGTGGAAAGCATTGACATGACTGAGTTTGTGCGTCGTGTGAATGAGAATATCTACGATCCGGAGGAATACAAGCGCGCCCTGGCCTGGACGCGTGAGAACTGCCCGGAAGGCAAGGACTACAACGAACACCCCCACACCCGCGAGCAGAAGGACAAGGACTGGGAGTTCTGCGTCAAGTGCATGATCATTGCCCGCGATCTGATGGTGGGCAATCCGCGCCTGGCTGCGATGGGTCACAAAGAGGAGGCTCTGGGCCGCAACGCGATCCTGGCCGGATTCCAAGGCCAGCGCCAGTGGACCGATCATCTGCCCAACGGAGACTTCCTGGAGGCGCTGATGAATTCTTCTTATGACTGGAACGGCATCCGTGAGCCGTACCTGGTGGCGACCGAGAATGACTCCATGAACGGAGCCTGTATGCTGCTGGGGCATCTGCTGACCAACATGGCGCAGATCTTTGCCGATGTGCGCACCTATTGGAGCCCGGCGGCGGTCAAGCGCGTGACGGGGCGGGAGCTGGACGGCGCGGCGGTGGATGGTGTCATCCATCTGCTCAATTCCGGCGCGGCCTCTCTGGACGGTTGCGGCATGATGCACAAGGACGGCCAACCGGTCATGAAGCCTTTCTGGGAGATCACCCCGGAGGAAGCCCAGGCTTGTCTAAACGCCACTGAATGGTCACCGGCCGCTTTGGGTTACTTCCGCGGCGGCGGATTTTCCTCCACGTTCGGCACACGCGCCAATATGCCGGCCACCATGTTCCGCATGAATATCGTGCAGGGACTGGGTCCCGTGCTGCAGATCGCCGAAGGCCAGCTGGTAGATCTGCCTGTGGAAATTTACAGCGTCCTGGAAAAACGCACCGACCCGGCCTGGCCGTCGCACTGGTTCGCGCCGCGTCTCACCGGCAAAGGTCCGTTCGTGGATGTCTATTCCGTGATGAACAACTGGGGCGCCAACCACGGCACGCTCAGCTACGGCCATATCGGTGCCCAGCTGATCACTCTGGCCTCCATGCTCAGGATCCCGGTCTTCATGCACAATGTC
>JAEENR010000099.1 GCA_016283885.1 Verrucomicrobiota bacterium | reverse complement strand
ACTTAAACAGATGTTGATGTCGAGCAGGGATTTCGCTTCGCTTCATCCCTGCCTGTAATCTGGTCGTCCTTTCAGGACTTTACAATGGAGACGCGGAGACGCGCAAAGAAAAGACGCGTGGGCTGCGCGTCTCTACGGTTCATCTTCTTATTATTAAATAAAAATATCTGTGTTTATCTGCGTCCATCTGTGGTTCTTTTCATATCTATCCGTGGTTCTTTTGGGACGAAAATCGGGCGTTGGCATTTTTGAAGCAGCTTCGGGATTGAAAATCTTTGCTTTTCCGGGTAGAATGATGGCGATGGATAAGGATGTTATTGGCATTATCGGCGGCAGCGGCCTCTATCACATAGAGGGGCTGACGGAACAGGAATGGGTCACAGTGGAAACGCCTTACGGGGCACCGTCGGATCAGTTCCTGACAGGAAAACTGGAGGGCCGCCGGGTGGCGTTCCTGCCGCGGCACGGGCGTGGGCACCGGATCATGCCCGGCGAGCTGAACCACCGGGCGAACATCTTCGCGATGAAGAAGCTGGGAGTGAGCTGGATCATCAGCGTCAGCGCGGTCGGATCGCTCCAGGAAGAGTTCAAACCGCGGGATGTCGTTTTGCCGGATCAGTTTATTGATAATCTGCGCACGGCGCGGAACCAGACGCTTTTCGGGAACGGGATCGTGGCGCATGTGGCTTTCGCGGAACCGATCTGCCCGGAACTGAGGGAGATCCTGTATCAAACGGCACAGTCCCTGGGCGCGGCCGTCCATGACCGGGGAGTCTATGTGAACATGGAAGGTCCGGCATTCAGCACCAAGGCGGAATCCCTCCGCAATCACAAAGAGGGCCACAGCGTTATCGGTATGACCAATATGGGCGAGGCCCGCTGCGCCAGAGAAGCCGAGATCGCCTACGCGACGATAGCCATGGTGACGGATTATGACTGCTGGAAGGAGAATGAAGAAGCCGTGACGATGGAAATGGTGATCGAAAACCTGAATCATAATGTCGCGCTGGCCAAGAAGATCATCCGCGGAGCCATCCCCCGGATCCCCCTGGAAGCCAACTGGCCCTGCCACTCCGCGCTGATGAACGCGATCGCCACGGATAAAGCCTGCTGGCCCGAAGAACTGAAAAAACAGCTGATGCCGATCCTTTATAAGTACCTTTGATCAAATCACATCATCTATGAAAAAAACTTTGATTTTTTTGACCCTGCTGAGCGCGGGACTGTTGAACGCGGACGCCGCGGAGTTTTTTGTCTCCCCCCAGGGCAGTGACGAAAATCCCGGCACCGCGAAGGCACCGTTTGCCACCTTTACCCGTGCCCAAAAAGCCGTTCGGGATGCCCGCGCGGCCAGTCCCGGTGAAGGAGTAACGGTCACCTTCCGTTCGGGACTTTATTCACTGGACGAAGAAATGGCGTTCCTGCCGCAGGATTCGGGAGCGTCCGCCGAACAGCCGGTGCGCTATGCCGCGGAGAAAAACGGAAAAGTGATCCTGAGCGGCGGAGCGGTGATCCGGGATGCCCAGTGGCAGAAAGATGAATGGATGCCCGGAGTCTGGAAGACCCGTCTGGAACTGAAAAACGGACAGCGCTTTGAACAACTGTGGGTGAACGGGGAACGCGCGGTGCGTGCCCGCACACCCAACGACTGGTGCTTTGCCCGGCTGCGGGGAGTGAATGAAAGCGCATTGAAGGAACAGCCGCAGCGCTGTCTGCATACGTTCAATATCACGTCCGATATCATGGAAACGCTCATGGGACTTTCGCAGGAAGAAATGAAAGATACCCAGATCCAGGTCTATCATAAATGGGATACGACCCGCGAATGGCTGAACGGCATAGATGCCGCCCATGGGATCCTGACCACGACCGGCAGAGAAATGGCCAAGCACAATTCCATGACCCGTGATTGTCTGTACTTTTTGGAGAATTACAAGCAGGCACTGGACGCGCCGGGCGAGTGGTTCCTGGATCGGGAAGGCTGGCTTTATTACTATCCGCGGAAAGGAGAAAACATCCGCAAGGCTGAATTCATTTATCCGCGGCTGGAACATCTGATGAATGTCTCCGGCAGCAAAGGAGAACAGCGGGTACGGTTCCTGGAATTCGACGGCATCCGGTTCATGCACACAGAGTATCATATCCCGGCCGAGGGAGTTCCCCCGATGCAGGCGGCCATGAACTGCAGCGAGGCGACCGTTCTGCTGAACAGTGCGGAGAATGTGGTTTTCAAGAACTGCGCCGTGGAACACACAGGCAATATCGGCATCTGGTTCCAGAACGATTGCCATCACTGCGTTTTCGATACCGGGAGGATCTTCGATGTCGGCGCGACCGGAGTCCGCATCGGAGAAACCTCGAATCGTCCCGTTTCGGAACGGACGGGCTTTATCACCGTCAACAACAGCATCATCCAGCACGGAGGCCGTCTCCATCCTTCGGCGATCGGCGTCTGGATCGGCCAGAGCTCGGACAATCAGATCACGCACAACGAAATTTCCGATTTCTTCTACACGGGAGTTTCTATCGGCTGGGTATGGGGCTACGCGGAAAGCGGTTCGCAGCGGAATCTGGTGGAGTATAATCACATCCACCATCTGGGCTACAAGATCCTGAGCGATATGGGCGGCATTTACACGCTGGGCTATTCCGGCGGAACGATCCTGCGCGGCAATGTGATCCATGATGTCTATTCCAGCAACTACGGCGGCTGGGGACTTTACCCGGACGAGGGGACTACCGATATGCTTCTGGAAAACAATCTGGTCTATAATACCAAGGACGGAGGTTTCCATCAGCACTATGGCCGGGACAATATCGTCCGCAACAATATCTTTGCCTTCAGCGATGAAGGACAGGTGGCCGTGACACGCAGTGAGGATCATACATCGTTTACTTTCGAGCATAACATCGTGATTTTTGACAAAGGCAGACTGCTGGGCTACGGCGGCTGGGCTGCCGGTGCCAAGGTCAATATGGATCACAACCTGTACTGGAACATTGACGGGGAAACGATCGATTTTGCCGGCAAGACATTCGAGGAATGGAAGGCCGCCGGCCATGATGAGCATTCATTGATAGCGGATCCGCTGTTCAAAAATGCCCGTCAGAGAGATTTCCGTTTGAAGAAAGGCTCACCCGCAGAGAAGATCGGTTTCAAGCCGTTTGATTTCAGCCAGGCAGGTGTGCAGGGCAGCGCCAAGTGGAAAGCGCTGGCCAAATCATTGAAATATCCCGGCTTTGGTCAAGTGAAGGAACTGCCGCCGATCGAATTTTCGGAAGATTTTGAAGATCCGCAGCAGAGTCTTTTTATGCAGACCGCGGCTTTCAACGTTGAAGGCCGTCAAGAGGCGATCGCCCGTACAGAGGAAAGCGCGGTCAGCGGTCAGTTTTCGCTGAAAGTGCAGGATCAGCCGGATATGCAGTTCTCTTATGATCCGCATCTTTACTTTGATCCGGGCTATACAGAGGGAACACTGCATCTGTCCTATAAGATCCGTCTGGAAAAAGGAGTCGTGGCACATTGTGAAGTTCGCTCAGAAGGGCATCCGTATTTGATCGGTCCCAGTGTCTATTTCCGGGACGGCGGTGCTGTTGTTCGAGGAGAGAAAGTATGTGATCTGCCGGAAAATGAGTGGATCGGCGTGGAGATCAGCGCACGCATGGGAGACAAAGCCAATGGTCAATGGAGAATGAAATTGGATCTGCCCGGCGGCACTATTCATGAGTTCAACGATCTGGCTTGCGATCCGAAATGGAACCGCGCCCGCTGGATCGGATTCTGCGCTTTGGAAAAGACACAGTCTGCTTTTTATTTGGATGATCTGACAGTTCGTTGTGAGCGTTGATATGAAACGGCGTGAATTTTTGAAAGCGTCCGGCGGCGCGGCTCTGTTGGGACTGCTGGGCGTACTGCCGGCATCGGTGACACCGGTTTCGGCCGAAAGCCGTGCGAGAGTGTCGAAAAATCACCGCACGGCCCGCGAGGAATTCATTAAAAGCCAGGAAGCCGAACGGCTGGCCGGATTGGATTTTTGCAACACTCGTGAAAACGCGCGTCTGCTCCACACACTGGTGCGGATGCGCCGTTCAAGCCGTGTGCTGGAAGTGGGGACATATTACGGCTACAGCGCGCTTTGGATGGGTACCGCGCTGGAGGAACAAGGCGGCGGGATGCTCACCACGATCGAGTTGGATTATCTGCGTTATCTGGACGCAGAGCGGAATATGCGCGACTGCGGACTGGATAAATATGTGGATTGTATGAACGGGGATGCCCACACGTTGATCCAGAAAATCAAGGGAACTTTTGATCTGATTTTCCTGGATGCGGAGCGTGACCGGAACGAGGATTATCTCAAGATGCTTTGGCCTAAACTGGCTCCGGGCGGATTGCTGTGTGTGCGCAGCGCGGTGCGTTTTCGTTATATGATGCGTCTCTATTTTGATGAGTTGAACGCGAAGAAGGATGCTGTCACGCATATCGTGGGAACTATCCCGGACACTGAAACGGGAGATACCTTTTCCACAAACGAAGCCATGGCGATCACCTGGCGGATGTATTAGAGGCATTTTAAGCCTTTTGAATGAGATCCAGCAGAACTTTCTGACGCGGTTTGTTGCCTATCACGGCCAGATTATAGCGTTCGGGGGTGAGGATCTCTTTCAGTACGTGCTGGATCTCTTCGGGAGTCGTCTTGCAGATGGCCTTTTGTATTTCTTCCGGTGTCGAGAACCGTCCGCCGCCCAGAAGCTGTTCGCCCAGCCAGATCATCTGATTTTCCGTGTTTTCCAGACTCAGCTCAAACTGGCCAATGATATAGTCCTGAGCGCGTTTCAGTACTTCTTTGGAAACCGGTTTGGCGGACAGACGCTTCAATTCTTTCAACACGAGTTTGACAGTCTTTTCCAGATGATCTTCATCCACGCCCGCGGCAATGACTAAATCGCCGGTATCGTAGAACGCGCTGGCGGTACTGCCGATGGAGTAGGCCAGTCCGCGATCCTCGCGCACCACCTGGAATAGATGAGAGCTGGAATTTTCTCCTACTAAAGTATTGATGACTCTCAACGCGCGGCAGTAACGGTGCGAACGGGAGAATGTGCGGATCCCCAGCGCGCACTGAGTCTGATCCACTTCA
>JAEENR010000098.1 GCA_016283885.1 Verrucomicrobiota bacterium | reverse complement strand
CCCCGTCACCATCTGGATGGATACCCACAACAAGGAATGATGTTGAAAGAATCACGGGTGGGTATGAAATGAACCACAGGTGAACGCAGATAAACACAGATAAGTAATTTAATAACAATAGCTTATGTATATACGCGCGACCCACGTGTCTCTGAGATTCTCGCGTCTCCACGACCCGCATGCCTCCGGGATTTTCCGCGTCTCCTTTGTTATCCAATCCCATCAGGGATTCTGACTGAAACCCCGCAAGGGGTGATACGATTCTAGCCGGGGGTGAGCGAAGCGTAACCCCCTGTAGCGCAAACACTAACATTCCACCCTGAAGAGGTGGCAGAACTATACATTCACCCTTGCTGTTTCGGATAAGTTGTGCTATATTCTCCACAGTAATCCATTCGATGATGGATAATTAAATTATAAAGTATGAGCAGATATAAAAATTTTGCTGTTTTTATGGGTTTGGCATTAGTTGCTGTTTCGGGACAAACGGCGGAGCCAACCATTAAATATGAAGTAACGGGGAATGAGCTGATAGTGACCTACACGGGAACACTTTATCAGAGCGAGGACGCTGTCAGCTGGACGGCGGTTCCGAACGCGGCCAGCCCTTATCAGGTAAAAATGGGAAACAAACAACTCTTTTTCTGCTCTCAGGGCGGCGGGGAAGTCCAACCCATTGTACCGGGGGAGAATTTTTCAACTTCACTGCCGGGCAGTGTCTGGTTGGATATGAACTGGATCAATCCGGGCACGTTCATCATGGGCAGTCCGACAGACGAACTGGGCAGAGGGGATGATGAAACTCGGCATCAGGTAACATTGACCAAAGGTTACTGGCTGGGTAAGTATGAAGTCACTCAAGCACAGTATCAAGCGGTGATGGGTAAGAATCCTTCCAGCTTCAAAGGAGCCGATCTGCCGGTGGAACAAGTGAGCTGGAATGACGCGATGAACTTTTGCTCCAGGCTGACGGCCATCGAGAAAGCGGCCGGGAGATTGCCAAGGGGATATGAATATACCTTACCAACCGAAGCGCAATGGGAATATGCCTGCCGTGCCGGAACAACTACGGCTTTTAATAACGGGAAGAATATCCTGAAAGAGGAACAAATTAAGGATGAACCTTGTCCCAACCTGGATGAAGTGGCCTGGTATCGTTATAATAGTGACAAAAAAACTCATTCTGTAGGCCAGAGGAAGTCGAACGCCTGGGGATTGTATGACATGCATGGGAATGTCGTAGAATGGTGTTTAGATTGGTATGATGATTATCCAACCTCAGCAGTAGTCGATCCTGAAGGACCGGCTGCACGTGTGTCGTATGGACGAGTGTTTCGCGGTGGCTGTTGGCACAATAGTAATAGTAGCAGCATCGGTACTGCCGCAGCTTGCCGTTCCGCGTGTCGGTGTTCCAATGACCCCGATTTTAACTACAGCGTTTTGGGTTTCCGCGTGGCGCTGGTTCCGATCTATTATTCTCCCACACCCGGTTCAAGCGCTACCATTGAGGTGGCAGACGATGTGTGTTTAAAGCTGAATTGGATCGAGTCGGGGACGTTTATCATGGGCAGCCCAAAAGGTGAAGTGGGCAGAGACAGTGGGGAGACCCAGCATGAAGTGACCTTGACACGCGGTTACTGGATGGGTAAGTATGAAGTAACTCAGGCTCAGTATGAAGCGGTGATGGGGAAGAATCCTTCCAACTTTAAGGGAGCCGATCTGCCGGTGGAACAAGTGAGCTGGTTTGACGCAATGGACTTCTGTCTCAAACTGACAGCATCCGAAAGAACGGCCGGAAGACTGCCCGAAGGATATGAATATACCCTGCCTACGGAAGCGCAGTGGGAATACGCCTGCCGTGCCGGAACGACGACCTCCCTGAACAGCGGCTTTGGTTCTATAACAGATGAGGAAAAGTGTCTTGGCCCGGATCAGGTGAGTTGGTATAAGTACAACAGCAAAGAGACAACTCATCCGGTGGGGCAGAAACTGTCGAACGCCTGGGGATTGTACGATATGCATGGCAATGTATGGGAGTGGTGTTTAGATTGGTATGAAGAATATCCAACCTCAGCAGTAGTCGATCCTACAGGGGCTGACGCGGGCATGTACCACGTCATGCGTGGCGGCGCTTGGAATAACCCTGCCAAGCTCATCCGTTCGGCATCGCGGAGCTACAATACCCCTCGTGTTAGCTATTTCAACACAGGTTTCCGTGTGGCACTGACTCCGGTCATTTATCCTCCCGCACCCGGTTCAAACGCTACCATTGCTTTGTCAAACGGTGTCAAATTAGATCTGAACTGGATCAAACCCGGCACATTTACGATGGGCAGTCCGGAAGACGAACTGGACAGATTGGATGATGAAACTCAGCATAAAGTCACTCTGACCAAGGGCTACTGGATGGGTAAATATGAAATCACCCAGGCACAGTATTATGCGGTGACGGGGAAGAATCCTTCCAAGTGGAAAGGAGCCGATCTGCCGGTGGAAAGGGTGACCTGGTTTGACGCAAAAGAATTCTGTGAGAAACTAACAGCCATCGAAAAAGCGGCGGGGCGTCTGCCGGAGGGGTATGAATACACACTGCCCACAGAGGCCCAATGGGAATACGCCTGCCGTGCCGGAACGACCACAGCTCTGAACAGCGGAAAGGATCTGTCAGATGGGGATCATGAATGTCCCGAAATGGACGAAGTGGGCTGGTATTACTACAACAGCGACGACAAGACTCATCCGGTAGGACAAAAGAAACCGAACGCCTGGGGATTGTATGATATGCACGGCAATGTATGGGAGTGGTGTTTAGATTGGTATCCGGGCTATGAGGGCTCGATCCGCGTGATACGCGGCGGCGGCTGGTACGACAGCGCGGGCCGCTCCCGTTCAGCGTACCGGAGCTACGGCAACCCAAGCAGCTACGGCAGCGATGGCGGGTTCCGTGTAGCCCTTTCCGCAGTTCAATGAGTCGAAATCCATTGTCTTCTTGAGTAAAAAAAGAAAAGGCGAAGCTCTCTGGCCTGGCAACCGCGCGGAGCCGGGTGCCTGCAAGGAGAGCGAGCTGAAAACAAAGAATCCCCGACGGTTTTTACCCCGCCGGGGATTTTTTATATTTTGACAGGATTAACAAGATTTACAGGATGAAAAAATGAATTCAAATCTTGTGAATCCTGTAAATCCTGTTAAAAAATCTGTGTTTATCCGTGTCCATCCGTGGTTCTTTTTTGGTTCTTTTCCGTGATGAGGAGGTTGCGGAGGAGACCGTCGCGTTTGGCGCGGAGGAAGGCGGTGCCGGCGAATCGTTGTTTGAAGGCGGCGTTGTCCAGGGATTCCAGCAGTTCTGCTGAGAAAAGACGGTCGTCCAGTTCCATTGGCGGCATCGTGGAGGGTCGGGCAAAGCGGTTCCAGGGACAGGCTTCCAGACAGCGGTCACAGCCGAAGAACCGGTTCCCCATAGCGGCGTGGAATTCGGACGGGATGTCGCCCCGGTGTTCGATGGTCAGATAGGAGAGACAGCGGCGGGCATCCAGATGGCGTTCCCTGAGCGCGCCGGTGGGACAGGCCCGCAGACAGCGGTCACAGCTGCCGCATTGGATGTCGAGCGGCGGATCGGGTTCCAGTTCCAGCGTGGTGATGATCTCGGAAAGAAAGAACCAGTTGCCCAGTTTGGGGCTGATCAGATTGTTGTGTTTGCCGATGAAGCCCAGACCGGCCCGCTGCGCCAGGTCGCGTTCCAGCAGGTGAGAGGAATCGCTGGCAAAGACGGCGGCAACGTGTGAGTTCGGGGCTTCGATGTTTTCAATGAACGCGCAGAGCTGCCGCAGGGGAGTTTGCAGAGTCTCGTGATAATCGGCCACTCGCGCGTAGCGTGCCACGGAGGTGTTCTGCGGCCCGGTCAGATAATAGCTGGCGGCCAGACAGATGACGGTTTTGGCATCAGGCAGGGTCTTGCGCGGATCCAGACGGCCGCGGATGCTGCGTTCGCTTTCCATCCAGCGCATCCCGGCGTGGCATCCTTCGGCCAGCCATCGCAGAAAGACATCAGAGGAAGCCGGAGGTTCCGCCGTGGTAAAGCGGCAGTCGTTGAAACCGAGCCGCAGGGCCTGTTCTATGATCTGCTGTTTGGTTTCCGAAGGGGTCATTTTTTCCGGCGGCGCGGAGCGTGGTGATGATAGTTCAGAAGGATCTGAAAAACGATCTGCGACAGGGAGCGGTTTTGTGTGGTCAGCTCCACATGAGCCGTATGATACACCGGGAGCCGCTGCTCCAAAAGCTCACGGATGCGCCCCAGAGGATCCTCTGTCTGGAGCAGGGGACGGGATCTGTTGTCTTTGACGCGCTCATAAATGTCTTCCGCGGGCAGGTGAAGATGGACGACCAGCGCGTACTGTTTGAGAACGCTGACGTATTCCGCATTCGCTCCCAGACCGCCGCCGGTGGAAATGATAGTGTGACGCAGCCGGGGAATGGTATTGTAAACCAGCTCCCGCTCCATAGCGCGGAAAGCGGCTTCGCCCTGTGTTTTGAAAATATTGGCAATGGATTGGCCGGCGCGTTTGACGATCTCCTGATCCGTGTCGAGATAATCATATCCCAGCCTGCGGGCCAGATACTGACCGCAGGTGGTCTTGCCAACGCCCATGAAACCGATCAGGGCAATGTTCTCGCGCCGGATGATTCTCATAATTGTTTCAGCAGAGCAATGGCGGCCAGCATGGAGCGCGGCGAGGCGATGCCTTTGCCGGCGATGTCGAACGCCGTTCCGTGGTCGGGCGAGACACGGATGAAGGGCAGTCCCAGGGTCCAGTTGATGCCGGTGTCGAAGGCTACCATCTTCAGCGCGGGCAGTGCCTGATCGTGATACATGGAGACTACGGCATCGAACTCATTCATCCAGGCTTTGCGCAGGATGGCATCTGCCGGGATGGGACCCGTTACGTCCAAGCCCATGAGGCGGCAGTGCTGGATGGCCGGAGTGATGATGCGCTGTTCTTCGTCGCCCATTTTGCCGCCTTCGCCGGAGTGCGGATTCAGACCGCTGACACCGATGCGCGCGCGGGGCAGTTTTTGCAGGGCGCAGGCTTCGGCAGCGCGTCGGATGGCGTTTTCCACATTGATCTGGCTGACCGATTCGGCCACTCTGGAAAGACGGACATGAGTCGTGACCAGCGCGATCCTCAGCCATTGGCCGTTCCTGGATGAACCGGGGTCATCATTAGTGCCCAGGAGCATCATCACAGTGTCCGGAACGCCTGCCAGTTCGGAGAGAAATTCGGTCTGTCCGATGAAATGACGATGGCCGGCGCGGATGATCTCTTCCTTGTTGACCGGCGCGGTGACCATGCCCGCGGTTTCGCCTTTCATACAGGCCAGAGCAGCTTCTTTCAGCCAGTGGACCGCGTTCAGCGCCGGATTGGAGCCGTCGCCTTCGACCGTATCGGAAATGGCGACACGATCCAGCGGACAGCCTATTTTCAGTTGTTCATTGGTCTGGCGCAGGATGTCCGCCCGGCCGTAAATGGTGTAGCGGAAGCCGTCGTTTTTCGCCAGCTCCTGTGTCAGCGCCTTGAGAGTGATTTCCGGGCCGACTCCGCGGGTGTCACCCAGTGTGATCGCGATATTTTTAGACATTATCTGAGGTGCAGGGTTTTGTGTTTTCAACTTTTTCCAGGTGGAGTTCCAGCCTGGAGACTTTCATTTTCAGCCCGCAGTCAGGTACCGCTGTCAGTAAAAGCTCACCTTTGTCCGCGTCATACTTTATCTCATTGATCGAGTAGGTTGCGATCTTGTTGGGATCGGTGATTTCAAGCGATTCGACATGATGAATGCGCAGCAGCACGGTTCTGCATGGAATGCAGCTTTTTTCACAAGAACATTCCGTTTTCGGCTTTTCTTCATAAACGCGGAACTGGAGGGTTCGCGCTTCTTCATCGTATTGGAGACCGTCTTCGACATCGAAATAACAGTCGTGAAGATGCGGCATGAGATCATTGATCTGCTCCTGATTTTCAGCGCGGAGCGGCAGTCCTTCGGTGATGTCGTATCTGTTTTTCTCGCACTTGCGCGACCAGATCAGTCCGACCCAGGCGACCAGGATAATAGTCAGGATCAAAGCGATCTCGATCAGGTCTGACTTGGGGATGGTGTATGCCGCCAGCAGCGGCGATGATATAAGAATAGAGTTTATCATTTTTCAACGTGGAATCCCATTGCGGGGATGGTTACTTTTGTTTTTTGCCCCTGATACATGTATGGCTCTGAACCAAAATTGACAACAACGGTGTATCCGTTGGCGAACCGGGTCTGCTGGACGTTTCGATCCGGTGTCAGGAAGCGGTGATCCAGCATTTCTTCGTAAGCGATCTCGTGAATAACGGGACAAGTGTTTTGGTAGCTTTGGACAAAGCGCTCTTTGTTGGCCAGCCATTGATCATGCGTGAACATGAACATGGGCGGGACTCCGTAGAGCAGGTTGAACAGATCGCGTTTATCCCAAAGCGCGGGGAACTTGTTGTTATAATCGCCCCAGAACCAGTAGGAGACGGTGCAGTCATGGAAAACCAGTTCCCACAGAGGCAGACGGTAGTTGTGACCCACCTGGAATTTGGAAAGATTTTCCGGCACTTCCTCCCACACACGCAGCTGATTGCGTCCGGCATCCTGAAAGCGGTAATACACCAGACTCATCATCCCCTCGAAGTAGTGCAGATAGGGGACGGAAGCGTCGTGACCGTTCTCGCAGCCGGTGACAAGTTTCATATCGCCGGAAACGTAGTCCAGCAGTTTCATTTTCCATTCGCGGCTGTCGGTGCGCGTCATGGGATGATCGGGATTCCAGCATTCCTGCCAGGGCGAAGCAGTCGTGGTATCAATAAAGCGTGCCAGGTACGGTTTTACGGCCAGCTCCGCCGGGATCTTTTTGGCGGCGTATTTCGGCGCGAAACGGTCGCAGATCATGCCACAGTCGTACCATTGACCGTCTTTGCCTTTTACGCCCCAGCCGTGCCGCCAGCTGCCATCTTTTTCGAGGATGATCTCATTGGGCCAGGCCGCGTCTATCCAGTCCGGATGCCAGCCGTCGAGTTTATCCCGGTTCGCCGGATCCATGATGTCCTGATAAATGTCATAGCGGCTGGAAAGCACTCCCATTTCATTGAGTTTCTTGATTTCCTCTGCTTTGCCTCCGGAGCTCCAGAGGATATGTTCAATGCCGGCGGCCTGCATTTCTTCCGCCATTTTAGAGGGAGCCGTATCCCAGTTCCAGACGTTCACCGCACCGGCCAGCCGTGCCGTGGCGGGGACTTCCTTTTCTTTTTCGCGAAGTGTTTTGAAGATGCCCTTTGCCTGTGCGTACTGACGGTAGCGTTTGGCCATGCCGACATATCCGCCCGTCCCGAAGAAGGAATATCTCAGACGGCGTTCATAGCCGAATTTGCCCAGCTGCGGATCCCATTGCGGGATGACGGTCAGCTTTTTCTCGTAACGATCGATGTGGATGCCGGCGTCATCCGGTGTTTCAATGATGGCGGAGTAGCCGGACTGTCCGTCTGTCGCGCCCCAGAAAGCCATGCAGATGCCGTGCCCGCCGTAGGCGATCAGATACCGAGGGTCGATCGTTTCGTCTTCCACCGGGTAGGAGATGCCCTCGTTCAAAGGAATGATCAGGTATTCACCCGGCTGGGAGCGGTAGGCCGGGGGATAGTTCAGTTTGCTGAACGGCGCGTCTGTCTGATCGAGCGCGTCCAGTGTAAAGACATATTCCGCCTTGTCGGGATCCAGCTGCAATGTGGAGCGGAATTTTCTGTCGGCGGTGACATCCAGCAGCTCCATTGTCAGGGTACGCTCGTCCTCTTTTTGGATATTTTTGAGGACCATCTCCATCAGCGAAGGAATCTGTTCCCAAACTTTGCGGCTGGAACTGCACCGGACTTGGGCGGACAATGTTTTGGTATCGAACCGCAAATCCATCGAGGGATTCGTGAGCGTCAGGACATCGGGCAGACCCGGCGCGCGCAGATCGCTGACATTGCCGGCACGGCAGATGCTGAAAAGGTCTATTTGGACGACGGCCTTGCCTTCACCGATCACGCGCGGCTGCACACTGGCGACATCGCGGGGAATGACCACACGGCGCTGTACCTGTTTCCATTCGGTGCCTTTGGCCAGATTAGTCTGGCCGAAAACCCAGGCCAGGTTTTCATTATTTTTGTCCCACAAGGAGAGGCAAAGCATGGCATAGCCCGCACCCTGGACATGCCCCCAGATGGAAAGGTCCAGTATATCACCAGGCTTGACCGCCAGCCTTTTGTTCGTTTGCAGACTCCAGTCTTTGTCGCCGGTGTGGCGGATCTCCATCACTCTGGAACCATCTGGCGCGGAGGGATCCTGAACGACTTCAGCGCGGACAGCATCCGTTGTCCGGTTCCAGGTACGCCACCCTGTCAAACCGTTCTCGTAGCTGGGATTATCTATTTCGTTTATCTGTGCGGAGACCATCCCGCAGCAGATGCCCAGCATCAGCAAGAAAACAGCAGTGCGTTTCATGCCTTTATCATAGCGCAAAGCCATCTCTCTGGCAATGTATTCCGACAAAACAAATTTGATCCCGATTTTACCATAAGAAAACCCGGGCAGAAGGTATCTGTCCGGGTAAATGGGTTTATATACATCCCCGCGCGGCGAGGCGAGGGGATCGAAAGTAATTGCTAAAAATTACTTAGTCTGTCCAGCAACCACCGGGTTGGAGCTCTTGACGTTGACCTTGAGGGTCACAACGACTTCGGGGTGGAGCTTGATGGTGACGTCGTGTTCGCCCAGGCTGTGGATCGGTTTCTCGATGACCACAGTGTGCTTATCCAGAGCCACATCGTAACGGGTCTTGAGCTCGTCCACGATGGTGGAGGAAGTCACGGAACCGTACATCTTGGTGTTGTCCTCGTTGGTCTTGACAGCGATGTCCAGGGTCAGCTTGGAGAGCATGGCACCCAGTTCGTTCATGCTGGCCAGCTCGCGGGCTTCGCGTTCCTGGCGGCGCTGTTTGAGGGCTTCCAGACGACGTTTGTTAGCTTGTGTTACAGGAATGGCATATCCC
>JAEENR010000097.1 GCA_016283885.1 Verrucomicrobiota bacterium | reverse complement strand
CGAAACCACGACATAAAACGACTGTCTCCCCGAAGGAACGATCTTCCGCGGAGAAACAGCCCCCGGCACCGTAGTCAGTGTTCCGCCGGGGCGTTTGAATTCGTAAAGAGCCCCCCCTGTCCAGGTCAGGATCAGTACACCGTCCTTCCACTGATAACGGAGGGTCGGCGGTTCTGCTGGTATCGGGGGAAGCTCCGCGTACCAGGCAGCCCGGAACTGGTGTTCGATTTCCTCATGCGTCAGCGCACGGTCAAAGACTGCCCACTCATCCATCTCACCGCGAAAATTGGCCGCGATCTTTTCCAGCAGTCCGCCTGTGTCCGCTCCCAGACAAAACTCCGCCCCGCCGGCTCCCGGCGCTAACGGTTTGTGGGTCATGCGGTTCGTCACCGATGTCAGAAAAGAATTCGTGCCGTCGTTCATCCAGAGTACAGCCTCATTCGGCTTCACCACAAACGCCATATACGACCAGGCACCCTCTGAGACTTTGGCCGGCAGCAGTATCTCCTCCTCACTGCCCCAGCAGTACGCCAGGTCATTGTCCTGCCAGCAGTAAAGGCTGAAGCGATCCGGACCGGAAGCACTGCCGTTCGCAAAAAGTACCCGTTTGATCGGATCCCCCAGGTGATGCTTGACCGATGGCTTGACCCAGCCCGTAAAACTCCAGGAATCGCTTGCTGCCAAAGCTGATCCCCAGCTCAGGGAAACATGATCCATGGAATTGGTCAGACTCAGCCCCCGGTTGTATGGGTCGAACCCAACATACCGTGGTCCTTCCGCCGAAGGTGCCGCGCCCATCAGATACTCTCCGTAGATATCAGCGCCCCGATCAGGAGCGCTGCTGACCGCCGTCTTGTTCGGGACCGGCTCATTCAACCGCCAGTAAGCCAGCGGCTTCGATTTTAAAACCTCTTTTTCGTACCGGGCGCTGTTCTCCCTCAGTTCATAATGCTGTGCCACCGCAGATGCTGAAAGAACCGTGTCATAGAGAGCGACTTCATCCAAACCGCCAATCCAAGGGAAACCGCCATCGCCCCTCTCTCCCAAACCGAAGCCCATCTCTCGTGCCTTGGGATTGACCACACCTCCGTAAAATACCTGCGAATCAGCCAGTTTACCATTTACATACAACTGCATCAAAGCCCCGTCATACGTTCCTACTAAGTGAACCCATTCCCCGGCAGCGGCTTTGCCGGTGACTGCTTCGCCGACTCCGTTTTCCCCGCCGCCGATACAGAAACTCCAGCCGCCGGGCGTTCCCGGCACCGAACGGAGCATCCAGCCGCGGTATCCTTTCTCGCCGAGCGAGTAACTCCCGGCCATCGCGCGGGAGACCGATCCCCCTTCGGTACGCATCGCCCACAGCTCGATGGAAAACACCGGCCAGGGATCCAGGCGCTTCTGCCCCACGGCACGGGTACCGCCGTTTTCAAACCAGGCTCCGGCATCAGCCTGCACGGCACCCTCGATCGAGCTTCTCCGCGCGGGATAATAGATCGTGTTCGTGATATTGACACTGCCCAGCGACTTCAGAGCGTCACCGCCCGGCAGCACCGCGTCATCAAATCGGTAATACGCCGCGGGTCGCTGACGGAGAATGACCTGCTGATAAGCGCACTCCGCCGGAACCATCACAGCCAGAGCGAGAAAAACGATAAAAACAAAAAAACGAAACTTCATCATCAGGCGTTCGGTGTCAAAAACATCACATTATAGATCGGCAGATAGCACACCTGTCCCACATCTTTTATGATCCGCTCATTGGAAAAGACATAAGCATGATCCACAGGATAATTCCCACTCTTCACGAAATGATTCAGCGCGCTGTGGACCGAATAATCTTTGCCGGACTTCACTTCGATGGGTACCACCGACAAAGTATTATAATCATCAACGAGATAATCCACTTCCCCTTTCTGCTTGTTGTCATAATAGAACAACCGGAACCCGTGCGCCTTCAGCTCGCTGGCCGCCAGCGACTCATAGACCGCGCCCAGATTCACGCTGTTCATATCTTCCAGCACGGCCTGGATATTGTTCTGATAAAGGATGCCCGTCAGGATGCCCACATCGTTCAAGTATAACTTCAGCAAGTTTTTACTGCTGGACTCGATCAGCGGGAAAACCGGATTGGAGATCGCTTTGACATCCAGCGCGATGCCGGAGCTGATCAAATAGTCGAATTCATCCTGATAATCGGAAAAGCGTTTGCCCTTCTTGTTTTCTATATCCTGAACGACAACACGTTTCTTCTTGTTTTCCAACAGGGACGGGATCATTTCAAAAATCCTTCTGATCTTCAGACGATGCTCCCCGTCATACTTCGCCGCGTCCAGCCCGTAATATTCATGGATCTCACGCTGGATGGCCCGGACTTTCGCGATGTTTTTATCTTTCAGGTACGAATTGACCGCGTCAGGAAGCCCGCCCACCAGCAGATACTTCTTCAGCAAGTCCATCAAACGCAAATGGATCGCTTCATCCAGGCTCTCTCTGTCGAGAAACTTTTGCCGAAGCTCGCCCAGCGCATGATCCCCGAAACCGTTTGCCCAAAGGAACTCCTCAAAATCAAGAGGATACATCTGGATGACCTCGATGCTCCCAATCGGGATGGAAGAACTCTCCGCCAGCGTCACTCCCAGCAAAGAACCGCTGGCGATATAGGTGTATTTATTATCCTGCTTGAGAAATTTCAACAGAGTGAGCAGATGCGGATATGCCTGGATCTCATCCAGAAAGACCAGTGTATTCTTTCTATCCCGCATCTTGTCCCCGGCCTTCATGCTGAGAGCCAGATAAAAATCCTCCACCGTCCGGACATTTTTGAACAATCCGGCTCCCAGAGAATCTTCCAGCAGATTGATCTCAACATAATTACGGAACAACTTGCCGCCGATATCCCGGATGATGTAGGTCTTGCCTACCTGTCTGGCTCCGGAAACGATCAGCACTTTGTTGGGATCCGACTTCAAGTACTGCCGGATGCGGGATTGAATCTTTCTAAAAAGCATAAAAATACACTTTTCCTATAAAATCACACCCCAAAAACTACACTTTTCCTATAAAAAATCAATAAGAAAACTACACTTTTCCAATAAATTTTAGTTCTAAAAACTACACTTTTCCAATTTTTCAGGGTGAAGAAAAAGCTATGGATGGACTTCCAATTCCTGGCTGATCTTTCTGCGTGAAAAAATCTTATGATAGACCCACGCGATCGCGCTGCCAATGAGCAGCAGAATAAAAATCGTGAGGATCGGCATCAGCATACTGGCCGCGCTGACTCCGGCCGAAACGACCATCTCCCCGGTGGAGACCAGACAGTTCCCCGTCCCGAGAGTCGTTCCACTGACCAGGGCGCGCCCGGCCGTCTTGGCCGCGTGGATGATCGAGGCCGAACCTCCGCCGGCAATGATCGCCACCGTCCACTTCAGCATCGGCGACATATCCACAAAAACAGCCGCCGCCGCGATCGTTCCCGCCACAGCCGCCGCCGGAGCCGACAAGACATCCAGAAAATGATCCAGCACAGGGATATAGTAAGCCGCGATCTCCACCACGGTCGCGGTCGCGAACACGATCAGAGCCGCGTCCGAACCCAGCCACATCCAGCCCTCACTGAGAGTCAGATGCCCGCTGCGTTCCGCCAGAGAAATCAGCAGCATCGGAACAAATACCCGAAAACCGCAAGCCGCGCTGAGCCCCAGCCCCATGATGACACTTAATAAAATTTCTTGCATAATATTTTTATCTCCAATGTGTAATATTAGTCCCAATTATAGAATTTAAACACACTTTTTACTTTTTTATCAGAATCAAATACAACTCCCCGACTCCAATAGCACTGATCTGATTGAAGAAAGGATTGAGTATAAAACCAATGGTTATCTAATTTTTTCAAAGGTTCTCCCAACAGTTCAATGACCTGTTCTTGAGATGTTCCCACTTTTATTTTATTAAAATTCTCTTCGGAATAACTAAATGCATATTTGGTATGATCTTCAAAAAAGAAATCTATATGATCAAATATATCCCTGTTGCTGTCATACTTTTCCTTATTTACCATAACTTGAGGAATGATCACAAAAGCCATCCCCAGCAAAAAGAAAATCATAGCAACACCAAATATAAACAAATACCGCTTCCATTTTCTCTGAATCAATTCAACCAAACGCTGAACTCCAAATATGCAGCTGTAAATTACACAGAAAAGCATCAAAAACAGCCCCAGTACCAAACAAATCAAAAAAAGCATTCCCATCATCATAATACGATCAACTTCCTTTCTGATTTCTTAATTTGTTTTTCCGCAAAATGTTTTGTCTTTTATTTTGCCTTCTGTGTACGCCTGGCGTTCCATAAGACTCTTTCAATCTAGCATAACAACTATTCCATGAAAAGTTATTTATAAAAGAACCACGAAAAGTTCCCCGGAAAAGCGGGACGACTGAATATCTTTTAAGGTCTTGCTTGGAGTTTGGTGTGTTTTTTGCTACTCTGTGTCTGGGAACGGGTTTCATCGCAAAGAAACCACAAACAGATAGATATAAAGAGGTTATGATAGATAAAAAACATTTTTCAGGTTTGATGTCCGTGTTATGCCGCGGCGCGCTGGCAATGGTTCTGGGCGTGTGTATGCTCCAGGCCGCGGCCGATTCGTATAAAAAAATTTCCGAATGGCCCGGCACGATGCGGGGCGAACCGTTCGACATGAAGCCTCATGGGGATTACCTCTATGCCAGCATGAACGGACAGGGCATCCTGAATGTGATGGATGCCGGAACGGTCGATCTGTCCATGGTTTCCCAGCTGCAGCTTGATTCCTCTTACTGCTACGGCATCTATATCGAAGGCAATACTCTTTACCTGGGCCAGACGAACGGTATCCAGCTGGTGGATATCTCGGATCCGCTGAACCTGAAGCTGAAAGAGCGCTGGGAACTGAGCTATTACAAAACCAATTCTACCACAGGACTGCCGGAGACCGAAAAGTCTTATTACAGCGTCTTAGACCTGCACAAAAAAGGCAACATCTTCTATCTCAGCGTCGGTGACCCCGGCTTTGTTACCATGGATCTGAGCGATCCCTCCCATCCCAGACAGCTTGGCAGTTATGATCCTTACGGTTCTTTTCTCCAGATGATGGCTGTCAGCGCGGACGAGAACATCGCTTATGTGGTCAGCACGACCGATTATGCCGCCGCGCCGAACGGGACCAATCATGTCCATGTGTTGGATGTGAGCAATCCCTATAATCCCACCAAGATCTGGACTGATCCATCGCCGCTGAACAATCAGCGTGCCGCCGGTATCGCCGTGATCGATAATCTGCTTTATGTCCCGACCTATTTCCGGATGGGATCCTCCTCTTTGGTTTGGGATTCGTATGGGATGCTGGGGGTCTTGAATGCTTCAAATCCCTCGCATCTGACTCTGGCCAAGGATAACTGGTACTACGGATGGGATTTCTATCATTTCTTCCCGGTGATGGGCGGCTCAGGCTGGCAGGCCTGGGGCTACCTGATCCAGTGGGACAACCAGGGCTACGGTCACGGCTATATCAATCTGTTCGGCTTGTGGGATGATCCGCTTACTCCGGTCCCATTGCGTGAAGCGATCAACATGGACGGCTCCTGCTACGCGGTGGCGTTCAAAGATCATTACGCCTTTGTGGCAGATGCGCAGCGGGGCTGTGAGGTCATGGATCTGACTGATCCGGAACATCCCGTTCTGGTCACGACCATGTTCTTCCCCGGTTCGGTCAGACAGGTGAAAGCCATTGGGAACATTCTCTATGTCGGCGCGAGTGATGCCGGACTGTACATCATTGATATCAGCAACCCGGAAGCACCGGTCCAGCTGGGCAATTACATCAGCAAATTATATGTCAGTGATGCCTGGGGAACTTTTTACGGTTCTGTATATGATTTTGTGGTCGAAGGGAACACCGTCTTTCTGGGGGTGAATCTGGAAAGTCTGTTCAGCAGCTATGCCTGTGTCGAGATCATTGATATTTCCGATCTTTCCAATATAAGCTTCCTGGGCTATGGCAGCGTTTCCGGTTCATGTGCCGGCATCGACAAGTATCAGGACAGTGTTCTGATTTCCGGTACAGGCAATTATGTTTCCATGGATGTCAGCTTCCTGCATCAGGGCTCCACTTATACCAACGCCGTTTACAAAGGTCACTTCAGCGTGCCGGGCGGCGGCGGCAACGTCCTGATCCCAAACGAGACATCTCCTATCGGCTTTGTCAGTGCCGGGACCAGCGGCATGATGACGGTGGATTTCTCCAATCCGGCCAATACAGGCAGTCCGTCAGAGCTTCTGACGACCAATACCGTGACCTCTCTGGCCACCTTGAGTCTGGACGGTTACCGTTCGGGGCTTTCGTATAGGAACGGACAGCTGCTGGTGGGCAGCTACTACCGCGGTGCGGCGCGTGTGGATGTGACCAATCCTCTGCAGCCGCGGCTGGTCGAGGAATATCTGCTGGCCGGCAATACGAGGAACGCCTATTTCACAGACGATAACTCCCTGATCGTGGCGACCCGCTCGGAATCCGGCATCAGTATTTTCCAGAAAGAGCAAACACCCCTGGTACCGGTCCGCATCGTCTATTGGAACTATGCGGACGGCGGCAATTTTGTGATGCTGCTCTCGCATCTGTCGGGGAACCTGGTGGTGGAACGCTCTTCGGACGCTCTGCATTGGGAAACGGAACCCGCGGCTGTGATCAACGGGACACAAATCACCATCCCGGCGGCAGCCATGGCAGGCCGATCTGCCGACTATTTCCGCATCCGTCAGTGGCAGTAGCCGGATCATATTGGAAATGAAGAACATCGTCTATTTTGACCTGGAAACCCAGCGTTCTTCCGCCGAAGTGGGCGGCTGGAACCACGCGGACCGGATGGGACTGAGCGTGGGTGTTACCTACAGCACGGCTTCCGGTGGCTATTCCATTTATGATGAAGCACATGTGATGGATCTGATCCACGAGCTCCAGCGGGCCGATCTGGTGGTGGGGTACAATCACCGCGAGTTCGATTATTCCGTACTGATGGGGTATTACCCGATGGATCTCAAGTCCACAGTCCCTTCGCTGGATATCATGCAGGAGATCAAAAAGTATATCCCCCACCGTCTGGGGATGGATGCTTTGGCGACAACGACTCTGGGCGTGGGCAAGACCGCCGAAGGACTTCAGGCGCTCCAGTGGTACAAAGAAGGACGGCTGACCGAGATCGCCGAATACTGCTGCTATGATGTCAAGATCACCCGGCTGCTGCATGAATACGGCGCCAAACACGGCCGCCTGTACTATAAGGAGCGCAACGGCAAGATCATGGCTGTTCCGGCGGACTGGAAGCTCTGATTTCCCCTCTGTTTTGATTGAGCAATAAAAAATCCCCGAAGCATTTTCGGGGATTTTTCGTTAAATCGTTAAAAGATTTCGTCTTTTAGTTTTCGCCAACGGCCAGACGTGCGTAACGGCGGATGGTCATCTTGTCGCCCACCTGGGTGCCGACTGTATCCGCGTATTTCTGACAGCTGATGCTCTGATCTTTATAGAAGAGCTGATCCACAAGGCAGATGCCCTCGAAGAACTTGTTCAGCTTGCCCTTGATGATGCCTTCAATGACCTTTTCGGGTTTGCCGGCCATCTGCTCACGGGCGATAGTCTTTTCATGCTCCACGATGTCGGCCGGGACTTCTTCGCGGCGAGTCGCGGTCGGAGGGAACGCAACACACTGGATGGACAGCTCTTTGGCCAGCAGGGCAACTTCCGGACGGGCGAGCGTTTCTTCCTTCTCGGCACCGATTTCCACGATGACAGCCTTGCGGGTATCGTGGTGGACATAGCCATTGATCAAACCGCCCTGGGCAGCAGTCCAGCGCACCACGCGGCCGATCTTGATATTCTCGCCGATCTTGGCGATGATGGCCTGACGGGTAGCTTCCACATCGGGATTTTCACTGTTCAGGTAAGCCTGAGCCATCTCGGCGCAGAACTTCTGGAACATATCGTTCTTGGGAACCAGCGGAGTTTCGCAGTTGACCTCGACCAGAACGGCACTCTTGCCTCCGGGAGCGACGGCCAGAGCGATGGAACCTTCGTTCGCGTCGCGGGCAGCGCGCTTGGCGGCTGTGGCGGCACCCTTCTTGCGAAGGATATCCACGGCCTTGTCCATATCACCATCGGCCTCAGCCAAAGCCTTTTTGCAGTTCATCAGACCTGCATTGGTCATTTCACGAAGCTTGCCGACCATTGCGGCAGTAATTTCAGCCATATTCTTCTAAATTCTTTCTATTTCGTTAAAGGGTTTGATTACTGTTCCTGAACACTTTGAGCCAGAGCAGCGACATCTTCTGCCGTTGCGGCGGGAGCCGCGGGTTCGGCGGCAGGTTCAGCAGCGGGAGCCGGGGCTGCCGCTTCAGGCGCGGGAGCTTCCTCGCCCTTCTTATTGTAGCGGGCATCAAAAGCGGCGCGGGCTTCACCCACGGACTGGACGATGGCGCCCAGGACTACACGGATGGAACGGATCGCGTCATCATTGGCGGCGATCGGGAAATCCACCAGGTCCGGATCACAGTTGGTATCCACCATGGCGATCAGGGGGATGCGCAGACGGCGGGCTTCGGCCACGGCGTTGTGTTCGCGCTTGATGTCGATCACGAACATCGCGTCAGGCTGCTCGGTCATATTGCGGATGCCGCCCATGTTTTTGGCCATCTTTTCGGCTTCACGGCGGAGAGCGCCTTGCTCCTTCTTCACATATTGGGCGATCGTGCCGTCAGCGTCCATCTTCTCGATGTTGGTCATCTTGGCGATGGAGCGGCGGATCGTCTTGAGGTTCGTCAGCGTACCACCCAGCCAGCGTTCGGTCACATAAGGCATACCCGTGATCTCCGCGGCTTCTTTGATGGCTTCCTGAGCCTGTTTCTTTGTACCCACAAACAGGATCTTGCCGCCCTTGCCGGCCACTTTGGCCAGGAAGTTGCACGCGGTCTCCAGCTGGGTCTGGGTTTGATTTAAGTCAATGACATGGACTCCATTGCGTTCTGCAAAGATGAAGCGTTTCATCTTGGGGTTCCAACGACGGGTCTGGTGGCCAAAATGCACACCGGCCTCTAACAGCTCTTTTACGCCGACATTAATACTCATAATAATCTTGTCTTTTTTCCTTTGTTTCCGGTTTTTCGCCCACCGGGGCAATAGCCGTCCCGCGGAAAAACGGGATCTTGTTTGATGTTCTTGTGGCCAACCGTCCATCCTCCGGACGGCAAACAATGGCCGTTTGGGTCCACACCAGTGGACACAAGACGGTCAGAATAACAGTTTTCCCGCTAAATTGCAAATGGATTCTTGAAAATTTTGAAGGCAATATGAAAAGAACCACGGATGGACACAGATATATACAGATAACTTATTGTTTAACAATAAGATAGACGGTAGAGACGCGAGATTCTCGCGTCTTTGCGATCCGCGTCTCCGCGCGTTTCCATTGTAAATCCTCGACGGGGCGATCCGGTCGTCTCCGCTCTGAAGAGATGGCAGAGTAAACTGTTGATCTCTATGAAATTACACTACTCTCAAACAATAAAAAGCACGGCATTTTTCATGCCATCCCGTGCTGTATTGCTGTAGTTATGTTATAAGATTCAAAACGCGTTTAACCAGATTCCGATTGCTAACGGAATCAGAATGAAAATTAGGAACAGAGCCGCCGCTATGTTGCGTTCTTTCATTTTGTCACCTTTCGCTAATGCCTTGGGCAAAAGCGCGAAGAATGCAAAAGCCAGCCAAAAAACGCCACTACCATTACTTTTTTTACTCATAATTCAAAACTCTTTCTCTTATAATTAGATATTCGTTTTTACAAATCTGCATTTGCAGATTCCATCCATAGGCCTTTCAGGCCTATCACCAGACCATTTTA
>JAEENR010000096.1 GCA_016283885.1 Verrucomicrobiota bacterium | reverse complement strand
GAAAGTGTATCCGGCGCATCCGATCTTGAACGGCCAAGGCTTACCACTGCTCTCCTTGGCTGACACGTTTTGAGTTACGGACGAAAGGCTCAGGCCACCTAATCCCACGGCAGCCATTTTAAAAAAATGTCGTCTATTCATAATAAATCCATTATTAGTTAAAAATTAAAAACATCGTTTAGCAAATTGGCTATGGGGAACTGTAAGCCGAATTCTGTCTGCATTCTTGCGAATGGAGAAGATCATTTCTCTAAGCAACCTAACCCGAAATCCCGGTTTTCACCATGAAACGGACCACTTCAAGGATTCCCTATTTGGTCTTGCGCCGGATGGGGTTTTCCCTGCCCCGCGGATTACTCCCCGGGCGGTAGTCTCTTAAGCTACCTTTTCACCCTTACCTCTTGCAAGGCGGTATATTCTCTGCGGCACTCTCCGTGAAACAGCCTTGACGCTGTCCCCCCGTCTGTATCCCGTTCACACAGGTTAGACGGCATCCTGTCCTGCGGCGTTCGGACTTTCCTCCCATGATTTCTCATGAGCGACCTTCCGTTACCCCAAAGCCAACACTAAGTTACAGCAAATTGGGAGGTTAGGCAAGCTTAATCTCCAGATTTCAACACAAGCGTGAATTCCGAATTGTACAACCGCTTCCCGCTGGGCTATACTTTTAGCGGATATGAGCGCGTCTCGTCATATATGGACCTCTCCAAGAGGGATTTTAGACCTCGGTTTCCAAGGATATTCCTGCAACTGGGGAACCTCTATTGCCATTCTTTATGAAGATCTGGATTCCGTACTGCCAACGATCATGAGGATCCTCCGCGCAGGATTACTGGTCCAAAACCGTCAAAACTGTTTCCTTTCGGAGCCGGTTCAGGAAGCCTTGATCCACCTTTACGAAAAAAAACATCCCACTGAGGCAGTTCATCTTCAAAACCCTGAACACTTTTTCTTTACGGATCCAGCCAAAGCTGAAACCATTTTCAATCCGGATGACCCGTTGCAGATCAGCGATCATATCGATAACTTTTATTATGCCAGCCAAATCGATAAGGAAACCCCTATCCGTTCTATTCTGGATATCCGACACGCTCTGCCTTTCTATAAAAAGCCAACTCAGCTGGCCGAAATGATTTTTAATATCAATTTTACCATCTGCAGCAAAGACTGGCTGCAAGTTATTCTCTATGATTTAAATGAGATCAGTGCAACATTCCTAATGGCCGCTTTGGAATATCATGCTTTTGTTCTCCGTAACAATAAATTGATTCAAAACACACTTTATAAAGAGGATAAAAAGAAATAAATTTCCAATCTGCTCCGCATGATCCCGGAAGTCATCATAGATCAAATTCGTGACGCTAATGATATTGTCGAAGTCATCAGTGCCTATCTGCCCTTGAAAAAGAAAGGCAGCGAATTTGTCGCGCTATGCCCCTTCCACAATGAAAAGACTCCCAGCTTCTACGTCGTTCCACAGAAGCAAATGTTTTACTGTCATGGCTGCCACAAAGGAGGCGATGTTTTCAAATTCCTGTGCGAATATGAACACATCCACTATCCCGAAGCTATTCGCCGCCTGGGAGAAAGGGTCGGCATTGAAGTTCCGGAAGACAACAGCGAATCTTCCCTGAAACGCTCTGTCAAAGAATCCATGCTGAGGATCCACGAGGAGTTCACGCAATACTGGCATCGTCAGCTGCTGACCAGTGCGGAAGGTCAAATCGCCCGTGATTATTTAGAAAAGAGGGGTGTCTCGGCTCAATCCATCGAAGATTTCCGCTTGGGATACGCTCCTAAGCTCTGGGAAGACATCCCCGTTATGGCTCAGCGGCTCCATCTGGATATGAACCATTTGGTTGAATCGGGACTGGCCCTCGCGCGACAATCTGATGAAAAAAACACTTCCGGACTCTATGGACGATTTCGGGGTCGGCTGATGTTCCCTATCTGTGACGATCAGGGACATGTGATCGCTTTCAGTGCTCGTGTTCTCTATCCGGATGACAAAATGGGTAAATACGTCAATTCTCCCGAAACACCTCTTTTCCACAAAGGAAAAGTCATCTACGGTCTTGACCGGGCCAAACGGGAGATCACTCAGAAAAAATACTCCATCGTCTGCGAAGGTCAGCTGGATCTCATCAGTTGTCATGCCGCGGGTTTTCGGAATGTCGTAGCCCCGCAGGGAACCGCCTTTACCATGGATCAGGCTCGCCTACTCAAGCGTTTCGCACCGGAAGTTGTCCTGTGTTTTGATGGTGACAATGCCGGTCAAAATGCTATCGTAAAGGCTTTTGACATTCTCATTAAATCTGAACTCAGCATGAAAGTCCTGTTCCTGCCCGACCAACATGATCCGGATTCATTTATTAAAGCTTATGGAGCGGAAGCCTTTGGGAAACTGCTCAGCACAGCTCATCAATTTTTCGATTTCTACCTTGCCTATCTTTGCCAGCATCACAACAAGGATTCTGACTCAGGCCGCTTACAAATTGTCCAGGCAATGGGTGAAGCCTTGAATAAGGCTGACCAGCCACTACTGACAGATACTTATGCTCAAAAAACAGCTAACTTGCTCAATGTCAGCACACAAACGATTTTAGACCAGTTTAAGCGCATCCCACAGTATTCTGAAAGAAGATATACAGAAATACCTGTTTCAGAAGAAATTGATGAAAATGATGAGCTTATAGATGAAGAAGAATTCATTTCCCCGTCCAAACAGGATCGCTGGCTCCTGAAGCTTCTCCTAATGAATGAGTCTCAATGGAATTGGGTCAGTCAATATTTTCAGCCGGAATGGGTTGAAAACAAATCAGTAAGAGAGATCATCACTTATATCCTGGATCTGCACACTGCCGGAGAATGGTCTCAAAATGCTCTATTGAAAGCATTTCCCTCCCCAAATGTTCAACAGTTCCTTTATGAGACTCTGGTACAAACAGAAGAAAACATTCCGGAAAAGGAACGCCAGCTGCAGGAACTTCTTTTGACCTTGCGCAATAAACACTGCGATCGTCTGCTGAGAAACGTCAACCAGCAACTGCTGAAACCCGGAATTTCTTTAGATGAACAACTTCAATTACTTCAGCAAAAAGAACGTATCCGGCAGATCAAAAGCTCACCCCTGTTGTAATGTTTTTCACAGCAAGTTGTGAATAACTTTTTCGTTCATGTTTTTGACATCCCCAGTTCGTTGTGTAAAGCTCTGATTCGTGAGTGTGACGAGTGACAATTCAAACAATGAAGTTCCTGATGGAATCCCCGCGAATCCACCGGAATCCTCTGAATATAATCCTATTCCTCCAGAGGAAGTAAATCTGACTACGCCGGCGGAAATGATGTCCACACCCGCTAAAAAAGGAATACGCGGGCGCGGACGCAAAAGTCATACAGCTTCCTCTCGTTCAGACACAAACGGCATACAACCTCCTCAACGTCAAATTCCATGCTCTATCGAAGCTGAACAAGGTGTCTTGGGGTGTATCATGCTCGCACCCAAAGAGAATCTGGATCTACTCGTTTCAAAACTCAATGGCAAGGATAACTTAGAAAATATATTCTATGATGTTCGTCATCAGACTCTCATTTCCCAAATTCTCGCAATGAATGACGAACATGTCCCCATTGATGATTTGACACTGATCCAACGTTTGAACGATCGCGGTCTTCTTGATGCCGCTGGTGGTATTGCTTACGTTTCCAGCCTAAAAGATGCTCCTCCTTCTCCACTGAACATGGAGTATTATCTGGATATTGTTCGCGAGAAGTATCTTTTGCGCAGTCTTGTTCAAACCTGTACGGTTCTGGCCGAAGATGTTTATTCCGATCCGTCAGATGTAGAAGTTCTTCTGGATAAAGCGGAAAAAGAGATCCTGCGCATCAACGGCGAATGGGTTCACGCTTCATCCTCCACAATGAAAGAGCTCGTAAAGAATGCATTTACCACCATTCAAAACTATGTGATGCGCAAGGGAGAGCTCACCGGACTGGCTACAGGTTTTCCACAACTGGATAAAATGACTTCCGGTCTGCATGAGGGAGAAATGGTTGTTATCGCAGCTCGTCCTTCTATGGGCAAAACATCTCTGGCTATGAATATCGCCGAACACGCCGCCATTGAATTAAATCAGCCGGTGGGCGTGTTCAGTCTTGAAATGACAGCGGAGTCACTGGTCATGCGTATGCTTTGTTCCCGGGCACAAGTCAGTATGCAGTCCATCCGTAACGGAACTTTGACCAACCAGGACTTTATGCACATGACCAATGAAGCCTCTAAACTGGCTTCTGCCCCGGTCTATATTGATGACACTCCGGGATTAAGCATTTTGAATCTGCGCAGCCGGGCGCGGCGTATGATGGAAAAAGGCATCAAACTTTTCGTTATAGACTATTTGCAGCTGCTGCACTCCTCCGTGAATCAAAAAGGAGACAACCGCCAGCAGGAAATTGCGGATATTTCAAACAATATCAAAAGTTTAGCCAAAGAACTCAAAGTTCCGGTCATTGTTCTGAGCCAGCTCAACCGTGACGTGGAAAAAGAAAAAAACCGCCAGCCTCGTCTGTCTGACCTCCGTGAATCCGGAGCTATCGAACAGGATGCGGATATCGTCTTACTCATCTATCGTCCTAATAATAAGGCAGAAGACCACTATTCCAAAGATGAAGATGAAGAACAAAACACTCAAAACAAGGAAACCACGGTTCCCATCAAACTGATCATCGCCAAACAAAGAAACGGTCCAACTGGCGATGTTGACCTTATTTTCTTGAAAAATTACACTCGATTTGTTAATCCTACTCGTGTACGTCCAGAAGATGTACAATAACCGTAGAACCACATAGAATCGAGGGCACTATGCGAAAACTTCGTGTGGTGTATCTCATTGAACCTCAGATGAAGAAAAAAATCAGACTCTGTGCCATTGTTTCTGCTCTGCTATTGCTTAGCGGACAATCTCTTACGTGGGCACAAGGTATCTCGGCACAGCCGTCCTATGAAAATACGACTGTTCAGAAGATCACTATCACCCATGTGGGTCCACAGGCCGTTAATGATGACTACATCCGCTCTAATATTCGCATTAAACCAGGGGATAATTATGTGCGAACGGTTATAGATGACAGTATCAAAAACCTCTATTCCACAGGATATTTCTATAATATCCGTGTGGGTGAAGAAGATACCGGAGCCGGAGATGTCAATCTGACGTTCTTTGTTCAGGCAAAACCCATTATCACAGATATTCAATTCATAGGAAATGAACATATCAAGAAACGCTCTTTGATGAAAAAAGTCTCATCCAAAGTGGGTGCGCCTCTGGATGAACACAAGCTTTTTAAAGATACCCGTGAAATTTTAAAGAAATACCAACGCAGCGGCCGTCAGAAGACAACTGTTAAATATACCACTAATGTGGATGAAAAAGCAGGCCGGGCAAGTGTGATATTTGAAATCGTAGAAGCTCCTAAAATCAAAATCAAAAAAGTTCTCTTCGATGGAGCCAGCGCTTTCAAACAGAAGAAATTACGCAAAGTCGTAAAAACTCGTAAATTCTGGTTTCTCTCCTTCATCACTGGCAGTGGCACTTTAAAAGATGATCAGGTAGCTGAAGATCAGGAAAAACTGACAACCTTCTATCACAATGAAGGTTATCTCGACTTTAAGATCAATGACATCAATTCCGATGTTATTAGTGATAAACGAATGATCGTCCACTTCGATATCGAGGAAGGCCAGCAGTATCATGTAGGCAAGATATCCTTTGAGGGCAATAAGCTCTTTAGTTCAGATGAGATTTTCCGCGGTGTTTACACAGAAGGAAATCTGTCCAAGATGTCTATGCTGGAAGGCAGCGTTTTCTCTCCGAAAGGGCTCGCCGCTGATATCGAAGCAATTGAAGATTACTACGGTTCCCGCGGCTATATCGATGTGATGGTCAATGCGGTAAAGATACCTAATGTTGAAAACTCTACGATGGATCTTATCTATCGAATCGAAGAATTTGATAAATCTTACGTTGAGAAAATCGAGATACGAGGCAACACCAAAACTAAAGACAAAGTCATACGCAGGGAATTAGCTATCACTCCGGGTGAAATTTTTGACATGACTCGTGTCAAACTGAGTAAACGCCGTCTGGAAGGGCTGCAATATTTCTCCAAAGTAGATCCGCAGCCGGAACCGACTGATATCCCGGATCGTAAAGATTTGGTTATCAACATCGAAGAAAAGGATACCGCCAACTTCATGATTGGCGCAGGCTTCAGTACTGTTGATAATCTGTTCGGTTACGCTGAAGTTTCTCAGAGCAATTTCGATTTATTCAAACCACCCTACTTCATGGGTGGAGGTCAGAAAATGCGTCTGCGCGCTACTATTGGTACGAAACGACATGACTATATCCTGTCCTTTGTCGAACCGTGGCTGTTTGGCCGCAAACTTGCGTTGAGTACAGATTTATACTGGAGACAAATCAGTTACTATTCTGACGAATACGAAGAAGAGATTCTGGGTGGTAAAGTTGGATTGACCCGTACCCTTTGGAACGACTTCTGGATCGGTGGACTTGCTTACTCGCTTGAGAACGTGAATATCAACCACGTCACATCGAAAGCACCTTATGTCATTCGCCAAGATCAGGGCTCCAATTTGATTTCCAAGGTGATGCCCTCCATTGCATACGACACCCGCAATTCCACTATGCTTCCGAATGGCGGTCAGCGTACAGAATTTCTGCCGCAAGTAGCAGGTGGACCTTTTGGAGGCGATTTCAGTTTCTACAAATTGGAATTGAGAACCTCTTGGTACTTCAAGGGTATCGGCGAAGGTGATGTACTGGAAGTGATGGGACGCATCGGAACTATGGATAATTATGATAAATCCGATCATATCCCATTCTACGAAAAATTCTATTTAGGTGGTGCATACGATATGCGCGGCTATAAATACCGTCATTTAGGCCCCCTCATTGAAGGCGAACCTGTCGGCGGTCAAACCTATGTCTTCGGCAGTTTGGAATACTCTGTCCCTATCATAGAGGAATATCTGAGGGTCGCCGCATTCTATGATATCGGCTGGGTCAATCCTGATGCTTATGATTTCGATCCTTCTCACAGAAAAGATCCTCTGTATGGCAAATTAGGATGGGCAGATGACGTAGGTCTCGGCGTCCGTTTGAATATCCCGATGCTCGGACCTCTGCGCTTTGACTATGGTATCCCTATCAACGGCAGAAACGAAGGCAGCAGCGGACGATTCAATTTCAGTGTGGGTTATACTCGTGAATTCTAATCTATTGAGAATAAAATTTTGTATGAAAAAATTAATCTTATCATTAGCAGTTTGCAAAGTTATTTGCGCGCTTGCAGTTTGTTTTGCACTTACCATTGGAGTCTGTGCCCAATCTCAAAAGATTGCCACCATTGACATGGTCAAAGTTTTCAATGAGTATTACAAAACAGCTCAGGTCAATAAACAGATATCTGAATTATCTGAGAAATACAATGCGGAATGGATTCAATTTGAAGCGGATCTGAAAGTGATAAAAGAAGAATATATTGGAGTTATTAAAAAACTCCAGGATCCCGCCGCCACTGAAGAAGAAAAAGCTAAAAACGCTGAGTTGGCAAAACAGCTTAATGAAAAAGGCAAAAAACAAGAGACAGACATGGCTCAATTCAAAGCCGATGGTCTTCGCACTCTTGACAGCGAAAAAAACAGACTGAGAGCTAAAATCATTAGCGAAATCACAGAAGTCGTTTCAAAGCGCGCCCAAAGCGAAGGCTACACTCTTGTCTTGAACACTGCCTACAATGAAGATGATCCCAAGCGTCCCGTTATTTTCACATCTGGAAAGAACGATATCACACAAGAGGTTCTGGACATTTTAAACGCGGATGCTGACAAAAAAACTGAATAAACTATTTTTATATGAAAAAAATCATACCTGTATTCATTGCCTGTTTAGCACTTTGTTTCTGCTGTGAAACAACGGCTATCGCTCAAACACAGAAAATTGCTACAATCAATCTCCGCAAAGTTTTTGATGGATATTTTAAGACTAAGCAAGCAGATATCCAAATCAAGGAACTCGCGGCCGGATATGATGCTGAAAGCAAAAAATATCAAGATGAGTATAAAAAGCTCACTGATGATTACAGCGTGGCTTATGCAAAAATCGATGATCCCACGATCACCGAAGAGGTAAAGGCTCAGCGCCGTGCCGCCGCGGAAGATCTTCGTGTTGAAATCAAAAAGCTGGAGACAATGATCACACAGTTTGAACGCAGCGCCCGCACCGCTCTTTCGGAACAGCAGCGCCGCTACCGCAAGAACATCATGGATGAAATCACTGAACTGGTGGCCAAACGCGCGAAAAGCGAGCAGTATTCCATGGTTTTCGATGTGGGAGCCGACAGTGCCGACCGCAGCCGTATCCTTCTGTACACCGATGGACAATATGATTTGACCGAAGATATCCTCAAGCAACTCAATGCCAATGCCCCCGCGGACATCCTTGAGAAGATGAAAGAGGAACCCATTGAATCTGAGGAACCTTAACAGCTGATAGCTGGTGAATGCCGCAAAAAGTGAAAACGGCATTCACATAAAATGCGGCATACCATGTATAAACTCATTATTGTGCTTCTAATTGGACTCGTATTGGAGGCCATTGGGGTTGTATTTCTAAACCGCGGACTTCACCAAATCGGAGAAGTAAATCAAATCAATTTTCAGGAAGTCACTCGAATCATCCTTAAAGGTATCTGCAACGGCAACATCCTATTAGGAGTTCTCTTTGAGGCCATGTTCTTTGGCACTCTGCTCTATCTGATGAGCCAGGCTCAGGTGAGTTTTATATGGCCAATGACTAGTCTGGGGTTTGTGTTCACGACTCTTGCGGCATGGCTGATCCTTCGTGAAGAAATCGTTCCCCTGCGCTGGTTTGGTGTTTTGTTGATCGTCGCAGGTGCCGGGATCATCACTTGGACAGAAAAAGCGCACGAGATTCATAAAACGAATCAAGATTCTCCCCCTTTAGTACAAAATAACACATTAGATCAAAAATAATTAAATATTATGGCCGGACATAGTAAATGGGCAAAAGTAAAACACTTCAAAGGAGCCATTGATGCCAAGCGCTCCAAGTTGTTTGGAAAAATCGCAAAAGAGATCATGATCGCTGTCAAGATGGGATCCAGCGGTGATCCTGACATGAATCCTCGATTGCGCATGGCTTTGCTCAAAGCACGTATGGCAAGTATGCCGCGTGACAATATCGAACGTGCTATCAAAAAAGCCTCCGGCGAAGGTGCCGCCGTGAGTTATGAAGATCTAGTGTACGAAGTTTATGGTCCCTCTGGAGTCGCCATTCTGATTGAGTTGAGTACAGATAACCGCAATCGTACTTCCGCGGAGATCCGGGCCATCCTGACCCGGCACAACGGCAGCATGGCTACATCGGGTGCTGTTTCCCGTCTTTTCCAGAAGAAGGGACAATTTATCATTGAACGTGAAGCCGCTGACGAAGACAAACTCATGGAAGTGGCTATGAATGCCGGGGCTGAAGATTTCAAGTCAGAACCTGAAGGTTATGAAATCATTACCGAACCGGGGGATTTTGAAACCGTTTCCAAAGCTTTGGACGAAGCCGGCATTACCTGTGCAAATGCTTCTATTACCCAACTTCCCACCATGATAACGCCTGTCGCACCGGATATGGTGGAGGTCGTTCAAAAATTGATAGACGCGTTAGAAGATCAGGATGATGTCCAGGAGGTCTTCACAAATGCGGATATGTAAAAATTTTATCAAAAATCAATATGCGTTGGACTAAATCACTGATACCGACACTCCGTGAATCCCCTGCCGAGGCAGAGATTCTTTCTCATCAACTTTTGCTCCGCGCGGGCATCATTCGTAAACTCGCCGCGGGACTTTATAATTTTATGCCGCTGGGCATGCGCTCTCTGCGCAAAGTCCAGCAGATCGTCCGCGAAGAAATGGATCGCGCCGGTGCTTTGGAAATATTGATGCCGGCTTTGCAACCACCTGAAATATGGCAGAAGAGTGGCCGCTATGATGCCGCGGGTGATACCCTTTTCAAAGTCAATGACCACGGTAAACGTGAATGGGTACTGGGTCCCACTCATGAAGAGGTCGTAACAACTCTGGCCGCAGGAGAAATCAGCAGCTATCGCCAACTTCCTATCAATCTTTATCAGATCCAAACCAAATTCCGTGATGAGATCCGTCCTCGTTTTGGTCTGATGCGCGCTCGTGAGTTCATCATGAAGGATGCCTACAGCTTTGATCTGAACGATGAAGCTTCCATGGCCAGTTATCGTCTGATGTATGATACATACACTAAGATTTTCCGCCGCTGCGGTCTGAAAGCGTTCCCCGTGGAAGCCGATGCCGGTGTCATGGGTGGAAAACACACTCATGAGTTTGTTGTTCCTGCGGATACAGGTGAATGCGAGATCGCTTTCTGCGACGCTTGCGGTTATGCCGCCAATGTAGAGAAAGCAGACAGTCAGGTCGAAGCGTCCTATACAAAAGACACTGCCGCAGCAGAGGCTTTTGAGACACCGGGAGTAAAAACCATTGAGGATCTCAGCAAAGCTCCTTTCAACATTCCCGCTTCACAACAGATCAAAACCCTTATCTTCACAGCTGAAGACAAACCGGCGATCCTTCTGCTTCGCGGTGATTATCAACTGAATGAAGCCAAGCTGGCCGGTATTCTTGGAACAGTCCTGTTTCGTCCAGCAACCGATGAAGAGATCGTCGCACTGATGGGCGCGCATCCCGGCAGTCTGGGCGCGGTTGGAGTCAATGGAACTCCCATCTATGCCGACCTGCTCCTTCAGGGAGCCAGCGGAATGGTCACCGGAGCAAATAAAGACGGCCAGCATCTGCGTCATGTGGATATTGCACGTGATATTCCTTCGGCCAAGTTCGTAGATATCCGCACGGTCAAAGATGGTGAAGCCTGTCCCAAGTGCGGCAAGCCCTTGTGCATCCGTCACGCCATCGAAGTCGGACAGGTGTTCAAACTGGGTACCAAATACAGTGTCGCTTTGGGCGCTGTTTATTCTGATGAAAAAGGTGAACAAAAACCTTGCGTCATGGGCTGCTACGGTATTGGTGTCACTCGCACACTCCAAGCCATCATTGAACAGAATTTTGACAAAGACGGCATCAACTGGCCTATGTCAGTTGCTCCGTACCAGGTCTGCATCACTCCGCTGAATATCGCCGCGGATAGTGAACCGATGAAATGGGCCGAGAAATTCTACGCGGAACTGACTGCCGCCGGTATTGAAGTACTGATGGATGACCGCGATGAACGCCCCGGCGTTAAATTCAAAGATTCAGAATTGATCGGCATTCCTCTGCGCCTGGCTATTGGAGAAAAATCTCTGGCCAAGGGAGTCGTGGAATTAAAACGCCGCGGCGGAGATTTGATTACTCTCAAACCGGAAGAAGCCGTGGCAGAAGTGATCAAGCTGGTCAAAGAGGAACTCCAAAAACTCCAATAAGTCGTTATGGAACCGCTTCATGCCCCGTGGCGAATCCAATATATCCTGGGACCTAAACCGGCTCCCTCGGATGAATCTATCTTTAGTCGAATCGCTAAAGAGCAGAATGATGAAAAAAATCATGTGATCGCACGCGGCAAAACATGTTTCGCGATTCTCAATAATTATCCTTATAACGGGGGACATCTGATGGTGATCCCCTATCGCCAAGTCCCCGGCATCAGGGATTTGACAGACGAAGAACTTCTGGAAATGATGCACCTGGTTCAAACCTGTCAATCAGCATTGACAGAAACGATGCATCCCCAGGGATTCAATATTGGCATCAATCAGGGAAAAGTCGCCGGCGCCGGTATCGTTGAACATCTCCACATCCACGTGGTTCCCCGTTGGAATGGTGATTCCAACTTTATGCCGGTCATTGGTCAAACATCTATTCTGCCGCAGGCTCTCTCCGAAGTAGCCGAGAATCTGCGCAAGGCCATCCGTAAACTTCAGAGTAATTAAAGATTTCTCGTTCCGGATCATGAGCGAAACAACTTATTACTTTGAAAATATCAGATTGGCTCAGCAGCTTTTTCATGGAAGTATCCCCAATCTCAAGGCACTTGAAACCCAATTTGATGTTAAAACAGTTGCACGAGACAACTGGATCAAAATCGAAGGAGAACCTACTGCTATTGAAAGAGTTGAAAAAATCCTTCAGTTAATCGAAGATTCTGTCAAAAACGGTATTATCGTTCGAGCCAGTGACTTCTCACACGCTATCAAAGTCGCAGAACAAGACGGTCTGGAATCACTGCGAACTCTTCAGGCCTCCCGTATTTATACCTCCGCACGCAAACCGGTTATTATTCCTAAAACTCTTGGTCAACGCCAATATGTGGAACTCATTCGGCAAAATGACATCACATTCGGAGTAGGCCCTGCCGGAACTGGTAAAACCTATCTGGCTATGGCTATGGCTGTTGCCGCTCTTAAAGAGGAGAAATGCAATCGCCTTATTTTAACACGTCCGGCAGTGGAAGCCGGTGAAGCACTGGGTTTTCTCCCTGGTGATCTGCAAGAAAAGATCACTCCCTATCTGCGTCCTCTTTATGATGCGCTTTATGACATGATGCCATCTGAAGATGTTCTCAAACATCAGGAACGCGGCACCATTGAGATCGCGCCCTTGGCTTATATGCGAGGTCGTACATTGAACAACTCCTTTGTCATCCTGGATGAAGCTCAAAACGCGACACGGGAACAGATCCTTATGTTTCTCACCCGTATGGGAATCAACACAAAAATCATAATCACGGGTGATCCTTCTCAAGTGGATCTGCCGTATCCACGGAAATCCGGACTTCCGGAAGCCCTCTATCTGTTGAAAAATATTCCCGGCATCGGTATCAAAGAGTTCCAAAAACGCGATGTGGTGCGCCATCCTTTGGTTCAGCGCATTATCCAGGCATACGAAACTCAAAAAACACAAACACCATCCAAATCTTCCAGCCATTAAGATACAACCTCCAACTGACAGTTTTGCTTTAGCCTTTCGCAATCTTCACCCTGGGTTTCGTTTCAATATCTCGCTTTGCCGTCCCGTTGTTCAACGGCTCCTTTCGCAAATGGGCGTTAAAAAAGCGGAACTCAGCTGGTATTTTGTAAACTCAAAGCGCATGGCCAGAGTGAATGAAAAATACCTGGGTCATGAAGGATCCACAGATGTCATTACCTTTCAATATCTTCAACATCCCCAAAAAGATATTCTCTTCGGCGATGTCTTCATCTGCATTGATGAAGCGCATTATTACGCAAAGGAATTCCATACAACACCTCAAAGCGAAACTCTCCGTTACCTCATCCATTCTATTCTTCATCTGCAGGATTTTGATGACATCGATCCCTCAGACAGAAAAATCATGAAATCCCATGAAAATAAGTGGGTTAAATGGATCGAAAACCAACTGGATATGGAGCAGATCCTTTTAAAACGCTAATTTTTTTCTTATTTACACACAAAATTATTCTATCCCGGTTCTTTATAATACGATGACACAATTATATTGTGTTAGTGTCAGCCAGTAATTATTATAGTTTTGGATTCATGGTAATGAATTCAAAGTGGATAGAAATATGAGCAAGAAGAAAAAATCAAAATTCTTTTATATTGTTTGGACGATCATTTTGCTGTTCATCATCGGAAACGTAGTCGCGTACTTCCTGATGAAAGCGGAAAAGCCTATTGAAGTACAAACCGATATCGTTCAAAAGCGTGATATCACGGAAATCGTTACCGCTAATGGGAAAATCCAGCCTGTTACCTACGTTAAAATCAGCTCAGAAGTATCCGGTGAGATCATTCAGCTGCCGGTCAGCGAAGGCCAGATGGTACACAAAGGTGACCTGCTTTTCAGTGTGAAACCGGATCTTTACATTGCCAGCAGTAATTCCGCAGCGGCCAGTTTGCAATCAGCTCTGGGCAGTCGGGATATTTCTTTGGATTCACTGAAAAAATGGGAAGCGGAATGGGAACGCGCTAAGGGGCTTTATGAGAACAATCTGCTTTCCAAGGCAAATTATGATGATATCGTCAATTCCTACACTGCGGCTAAATTCACTTATACTAATTCCATTCACCAGGTTACCATGTCTCAAGCGGCTCTGGATCGCGCTTCGGAAGATTTAAGCAAGTGTATCATCTACTCTCCCTTGGACGGCACCGTCTCCAAATTGAATTCTGAATTAGGTGAACGTGTAGTCGGAACCGGCACATATACCGGCACAGAGGTCATGACCATTTCCGATTTGAATCACATGGAGGCTCGTGTGGATATCGGTGAAATGGATATCAATCTCATCTCTCTGGGACAAAAATCCTGGCTGGATGTGGACGCTTTTCACGATCAAAAATTTGTCGGCACCGTTTCTCAAATAGCGAATACAGCCAACAGCAGTAATACCACGGAAGCTACTAAATTTGAAGTGCGCATCCTCATCAATGACAAAGAAGCTTTTCGCCCGGGAATGTCTGTCACTTCTGAAATCGAGACGCGTTATCGGACAAATGTTCTGTCTGTGCCGATCCAATCCGTTACCACTCGTCTTAAACCTCAGGCGACTAACACAATCGCTGATGTAAAACCTCCAACGGCTTCTGAGGATTCCGCTAAGTCTAAATCTGCAGAAAGTCTTATCGAGGAAGTTGTCTTTGTCGTAAATGGCGATCGGGTAGAAAAACGCCTGGTCAAACGCGGCATCAGCGATGACAATTACACAGAAATTCTTGAAGGTCTCCAGGAAGGCGAGGAAATTGTCAGCGGCGGCTATAAGGCCATCAGCAAAGATCTTGAAGACGGCAAGCTCATCTTGGTCAAACCCTAGTATGTCTCTTCCCCTTATTCAAATCGAAAATGTGTGTAAAGCCTACAACATGGGCGCAGAAACCGTCCATGCGCTGCGAGGGGTCAATTTACAGATTTTCAAAGGCGAATATGTCGCTATTATGGGCCCCAGCGGTTCCGGTAAATCAACTCTGATGAACATCCTGGGATGTTTGGATACTCCCACATCCGGCAGTTTTATCCTGAACGGAAACGCTGTGGATCAAATGGATGATGATGAACTGGCGGACATCCGCAATCGTGAGATCGGATTTGTCTTTCAAACTTTCAATCTGCTTCCCCGCAGCACATCTCTGCACAATGTGGAACTGCCTCTTATCTACGCGGGAGTCGATTTAGAAGAACGCCTGGAAATCGCTAGAAACGCGTTGATCCAAGTGGGGCTCAAAGAGCGCATGAACCACAAACCTAATGAGCTTTCCGGTGGCCAGCGTCAGCGTGTGGCCGTGGCCCGCGCTCTTGTGAACAATCCTTCTATCCTGCTGGCAGATGAACCGACCGGCAATCTTGACACCGCTACCGGGGATGAGATCATGCTTCTGTTTGATGAGCTTTATAACAAGGGCAATACTATCATCCTGGTAACACACGAAGAAGATATCGCTCAAAGAGCGCGCCGCATCATCCGTATTCGTGACGGCAGGATCGCTTCTGATGAACCGCATCAGGTAGGTTAAAAGACAACGTATGAAGCTCAAAAATGAATTGTCAGAGAGTTTCCGCATCGCGTTTGATGCTATCAACGCTAATAAGATGAGGTCTATCCTGACAACTTTGGGCATCGTGATCGGTGTAGTCACTGTTTCCCTGATGAGCATGGCTATTGACGGTGTATCCAAAAGCTTCGTTCAAAGTATCTCTGTATTAGGTTCTGATATCCTTTATATCGAAAAGGAGTCCTGGATGGATCATTCAGACTGGTGGAAACGCAGAGGACGCAGAGATATTGAATTAAATCAAGCTAAAGAACTCGTACGTTTAGCTGGAGATCGCTATATCATTTCTCCCTATGTTTCACATCAAGTCTGCACTGTAAAATATGGAAGCGAAAGCATCACGGGGGTCTTCATGGACGGAGGTTCCGCGGCACATCAAGCCGTTAATCAATATACTTTTTCAGAAGGACGATTTTTTGACGAGAATGAAGTGAACGGATCCAGACCTGTTTGCGTATTAGGCTACGATGCCGTGCATTCCCTTTTCAAAGGAGACAGTGCTGTCGGCAAAAAAGTAAAACTCAATGATATTACTTATGAAGTCATCGGATCTATGGAAAAACGCGGAACCTTCATGGGATTCAGCATGGATAATACAGTTTATGTCCCTGTGACCCGAATGCTCAGTGATTTTGCTAATCGTCCCAATGTCAGTATCCTTGTCAAAGCTCCGGATATGAAAAATATCGACGAAATGACGGAGGAAATTCGAGGACTTATGCGTAAAGTACGCCATCTTCAACCAGGTGAAGAAGATGACTTTGCCATTAATAAGCAAGGTTCTCTGATCGATACTTTCAACAAGGTCAACAGGATCATTTCCAGCTGCGGGCTTTTCATCACTGGACTTTCTTTGTTCGTGGGCGGTATCGGCATCATGAACATCATGTTCGTATCTGTAGCGGAACGCACAAAGGAAATCGGCTTGAGAAAAGCACTTGGTGCCCGACGCAGAACAATCCTGCTTCAATTCATGTTGGAAGCACTTCTGATCTGTCTCTTTGGGGGTATTATCGGACTGCTGATTGCATGCGCGTTCCAGCCAATCGTCAGCATTTACATTCCTGCTTCGATTTCACTTAAAACAGTAGCGATAGCCCTGCTGATCGCGGCAGCGACAGGTGTTATCTCCGGCTATATCCCGGCTCGAAGAGCAGCTTTAATGGATCCGGTAGATTCTTTACGTAACGACTGATTCATGGAACAATTTGTGCACAACCCATCAAAATTTGAATATCTCACACAATCATGGAGGTATGCGCTATGAATTTTGAATTGCTGAAAATATCTATTCAATCCATTCTGGCACACAAGCTTCGTTCCATACTGACCCTGCTGGGTATTCTGGTGGGTGTGTTCTCCATTATCCTCGTAATGACCACCATGCGGGCACTGCAAGGTTCGATAGAAACTGAGATTTCCAGTTTGGGAGCCAATACCGTTCAAATCAAAAAATGGCCAACGATCAGCTTTGGCGGACCGGGAACCTGGGAAAAATACAGACGTCGTCACGATTTAGATTACGATCAATACAAAAAGCTCTGTCTGGCACTTCCCTCTGTCAAAGGCATCGGCATCATCAATCAGTTTCATACCGATGAAGCCTCCTCCCGATATGATACGACTAATCCCGATATCTCCCTTTACGGGGTGACTTACCCAACTTTTTCAGCGCGTAACATGGTGGTCGAAGAAGGACGAGCAATCACGGACACCGATGTGGACAGCCGACGCAATGTCTGTGTATTGGGAAATCCTTTAGCTAAAAAGCTCTTCCCTTATGGTCCCGCTATTTCACAGCGTGTTCGATTCAATGGGATCAACTACACCGTGATCGGCGTTTTAAAGGAAAAAGGTTCCCTCTTTAATGCCGGAGCGGATAATATGATCCTGATCCCCATCACAACCGCAATGAATTACTACGGCCACCGCCGCTCCCTGGATTTTTTAGTAGAAGCTATTGATTCTAAAGAATTTGATGATACAATCGAACAAGTTCGCGGCGTTCTCCGTTCCATCCGGCATATCAAACCGATCGAAGAAGATGATTTTGAAATCGAAACCAATGATACTTTGATCACACAGTTTCAGAATGTCACTTTTACAATCCGCATTGGTATCACGGTGATCAGTTCTATCGCTTTGATTGCAGCCGGGATCGGCATTATGAATATCATGCTGGTATCCGTTACCGAACGCACAAGAGAAATCGGCATTCGCCGCGCTATTGGCGCTAAAAAGCGGAATATCCTGACTCAGTTTATTATGGAAGCCATCGTCCTCTGTCAGATAGGCGGGATCGCTGGTGTTATTCTGGGAGTTTTAGGAGGGAATCTTGCCGCAGTTGTTCTGAAGGTACCAATGACTGTCCCTGTTGACTGGGTCATCATTGGACTGGTGATTTGTTCTGTAGTGGGTATTCTCTTTGGATCTTACCCGGCATGGAAAGCCGCAAACCTTGATCCCATTGAAAGTCTGCGGCACGAATAAATTCTTTTAAATCTCTTTAGAGATCCTCATGGAGCAGAACTCCGGGCCACACATAGTACAGTACTGTGCCCGTTTATCATGATCGGGAGAGCGGCCACCTTCTTGCAGAGCCTCCGCTCTCAGCTCTCTTGCCTTATCCGGATCCAGAGCCAATTCAAACTGTTTCTCCCAATCAAAATCTGCGCGTGCCTGGGAGATCGCGTCATCTCTATCTCTCGCGTGAGGTTTGCCTAAAGCGATATCCGCCGCGTGAGCCGCGATTTTATAGGCAATGACACCATCCCGAACATCTCTGGCGTTCGGCAATCCTAAATGTTCTTTTGGTGTCACATAGCATAGCATTGCCGCGCCGGAATAGGCCCCCATCGTCGCTCCGATCGCACTGGTGATATGATCATAACCGGGAGCACAATCTGTCACCACCGGGCCTAAAATATAAAACGGCGCGTCATCACAAACTTCCCGTTCCCGGCGCATATTCATTTCGATCTGATCAAACGGGATATGACCTGGTCCTTCAACCATAGCCTGCACTCCGGCTTTCCGACAGCGCTGCACCAACTCACCTAATGTTTCCAATTCGGCAAACTGAGCTGCATCGCTTGCATCAGCCAGACACCCGGGGCGCATCCCATCACCCAACGAAAGTGTGACATCATGTTCCAGGCAAATTTTCAGGATCTCATCAAAAGCCGTATAAAAAGGATTTTCACGCTGGTTTTGTCTCATCCAGCGGGCAAGTATAGAACCTCCTCTGCTGACAATGCGAAGGAGGCGTTTCTTTGCGAAATCTATATGTTTCAGCAGTATCCCGGAATGGACTGTCATATAATCCACTCCTTGCTCCGCTTGTTCACGGATTACCTGCAGGATCAATGATTCACTTAAACCCTGGCTGCCGCCGGCTCTGGCCAGGGCTTCATAAATGGGAACGGTACCAACCGGAACAGGACTGTTCTCAATGATCTTCTGGCGGATCTGGATAATGTTTTCCCCAGTACTCAGATCCATCACAGTATCCGCACCGTACTTGACCGCGTTATTCAGTTTTTCAAGCTCCTGCATGGGACAGCTTGAAAGAGCGGAGTTGCCGATATTGGCATTTATTTTTGTTCTCAACAGCCGTCCGATCCCCATCGGTTTCAAATTTTTATGATGGATATTCGCAGGAATGACTATCTTTCCCTCGGCTACCTGGAGACGGATCTCCTCCGGGGTACGATATTCTATCGCCGCTACCTGTTCGATCTGTGGCGTCAATTCACCTGCGTTCGCACGCTGTAACTGAGTCATAAATAAATGCCTGGCCTTATAAAATGATACTAAAACTCAAACTTCACATCGCCAAGGCGTTTGGCAATTTCTTCGAGAATGAGTTTTTCGTCGGCCACTGTCGGAGCGGCAAAGGTCACACTAAAGCGCAGATAGGCACCTGCGTCATCCCAAGGCACAGTAGAAATCAATTTCTCTGTGATCAGCCATTGAGAAACCGCTTCCGCTGTTGCGAATTCTATGCGAGAACCATTTGCCTTAACAGCTGCCTTGGGTGCTTTAGTATAAAGGTAGAATGAACCTTTGGGTTTGCGGACTTTGAATCCCAAAGATTTTAACGTCCTCACAAGTCCCGTCATACGGCGGGAGTATTTGCTGACAATGCGCTTGGTGAAAGAAGGATTTAATAGTCCTTCCGCAACAGCGTGCTGGATAGCCAGGAACTGACCCGAGTCTGTATTATCTTTCACATCACCATAAGCTTTGACCAACAGCGGATTACCCACAACAAAACCACAGCGCCAACCGGTCATATTGAACATCTTGCTGGCAGAATGAAGTTCCACTCCTACATCCATTGCTCCAGGAGTAGCTAGGAAGGAAAGAGGTTTACCTTGGAACACCAGTGCAGAATAGGCTGCGTCATGGATCACCACGATATTATTCTTTTTGGCAAATTCCACGACCTTAGCAAAAAACTCAGGAGTCGCGCTGGCACCTGTGGGATTATTAGGATAGTTTAAAACCATCACTTTAGCTTTGACCAAAATATCCGCAGGAACAGCATCCAAATCCGGAAGGAAGTGTTTCTTCTCCAAAAGAGGCATATTATAAACCTTGCCACCGTAATACTTGGCATGAGTTCCAAAAACGGGATATCCCGGTGTGGTCATCAAGACATAATCACCCGGATTGATCAAAACCGCGGGAAGAATGGAAAGAGCCGATTTGCTGCCAATACTATGAATGATTTGAGTTTGGGGATCGATTCCTTTCACACCACAAACTTGTTCCATATATTTGGCTGCGGCTTCTTTCAAAACATTGTCGCCATTATCCGCATAACCTCTGTTTTCCGGTTTGCGTGCTTCACGATAGAGAGCATTCACTAATTTAGTCGGAGCCATTGCGTCAGGCTCACCTACTCCCATATCGATCAGCTTGACTTTTGGGTTCGCCGCCATCGCGGCACGTTTCGCGCGTTTGATTTTTTCAAATTTATAAATCGCGGTATCCTTACCGTAATTAGCTCCACCGATCCTCTCGGCAAATAATCCTTGTATATAAGATTCTTTCATTCTTCTTTAAATTATTGATAGTAATTGATAAACAATAACTTTACTTAGCAATTTTCTTACAAAAACGCTCCATTCGGTCCATTCCCTTTTCGATCACCTGCATCGAAGTCGCGTAACTGAGACGGATATTTGCATCCGAACCAAAAGCGATACCTGGCACAACAGCCACTTTCTCTTCCTCAAGTAAACGAGCGGCAAACTCCACAGATTTCATCCCCGTTGCCGAGATATTAGGAAACAGATAAAATGCGCCTTTTGCGTTTACACAGGAAACTCCCGGCATCTGATTGAGTCTCTCATAAATATAAGTACGACGCTTGCTGTATTCCTGAAGCCACACAGACAAATGATCCTGAGAACCATTCAACGCGGCTACCGCGCCCATTTGGGCAAAGGACACCGGGTTGCTAGTGCTATGGCTTTGCATCGCTCCAACCGCTTTGGCTATCACCAGCGGAGCAGCCGTGATACCGATCCTCCACCCAGTCATGGAATACGCTTTGGACAATCCACTTACGATAACTGTTCTTTCTGCGGCCTGCGGTGAAATAGTCGCGATACTGACATGCTGAGCTCCATCGTAACAAAGTTTTTCATAAATCTCATCACTCATAATGTAGAGATCTTTCTCAACACAAACATCTGCCAGAGCTTTCAGCTCTTCACGGGTATAAACACTGCCCGTTGGATTGCAGGGAGAATTTAGAATAAGCAGCTTTGTTCTGGGAGTGACTGCGTTACGAAGTTGTTCCGCTGTGATTTTAAACTCCGTGGCATCCGTTCCCTGCACAAAAACAGGAGTCGCCCCTGCCATTTTGACCATTTCGGGATAACTAACCCAGTAAGGAGACGGAATAATAACTTCATCTCCCTCCTGACAAAGAGCCATGATCGTATTGAAACATGAATGTTTACCACCACAGGAGATAACGATTTGATTGGGCTCAAAAGTCAGCCCTAAATCTCTCTTGAATTTATCAGCAACAGCTTGTCGCAAAACAAGTAATCCACTACTTGGAGTGTACTTGGTCATTCCTTTGCGCATGGCATCTACTGCCGCATCCTGAATATGCTGCGGAGTTGAAAAATCAGGTTCCCCTGCACCAAAGCCGACAACATCCAAACCTTCGGCTTTCATCTGTTTTGCTTTTGCGTCAATAGCCAGCGTCAAGGAGGGAGTTACACCGGCTGCTCTTTTAGATATCTTATAATCCATATCCCGCTCCCTATTGAACACAAGGCATACAAAAATCTCAAGCTAAAAGATAAAAAATAAACAAGAGAATTAGAAATTCTAATATATTAACTTGTTTTATAATAACGTTTAAGGGTTGATGACATGAAATCAGAAAATCTATGAAACATTACCGAAGAATTTTTTCTATCGACAAATAAATTGTAAAAAGAACATAATTTCAGCCAGGCACGACGTATGCAGCAAAAGCAATGGTTTGGGCTTGATGTGCTTTGGGCACTAAGAACAATATGAATATCATTTGAGGATAGATTATGAATTCAAAAATTTGGACAAATGAAGAGATCATTCAAGCTTTCCACCTTATGTGGGATAACTTTCCTGAACCAGTCATGATCACGCAAAAAAGCCGTGAGATGATTGCCGTCAATAAGAAAGGTGAAGAACTAGGTTTAAAACCAGGAATCAAATGCTCTTCTATCGGAAAACCAGAAAATCATAAAGGCTGTCGCTGCAATGAAGCGGTAAACAGCAATATCCCCGTTTGTATTACTTACGATGGAGCTTTTGGTAAAGCATTCGGATATTGGATTCCCATTCCGGGGAAACCTGATTGGATAATTCACTTTGGCGTTGGCAATACATTTAACTACGAAAAACAAAAACAGTAGTGATAACTCAAAATGCCATTAGAACGAGAAAGTTCTAATGGCATTTTAAGGGTTAGTAACCTATCTGTAACCGCTTGATAGTATCACGAAAGGCTACTGTGCAGATTCTAACTTCTGCTGAACTTTGTCTCGAAGTGCTTTGTCTCGAGGGGGAATGTTTTTGATCTGTCCGTACTGTTCCAGAGCTTTTTTCCAGGCTTCGACAGCTTCATCCTTCTTACCCAAGGCATTATAAATATCCCCCAAGTGATCACTATACACGGCACCGGCTTCCGGATTCAATTTCGGAGATGATTCAAAAATCTTTAATTGATGAGGCAGCGCTTCTTCCGGTTTGCCCAGCTTATATAAAACCCAGGCTAAGCTATCCAAATAAGCCTCGTTATCCGGAGATTCCTGCACCGCTTTTTGGATCATTTCCAGTGCTTTTTCCAGATGGATACCCTGATCGGCATAGATATATCCCAAAGCATTTAGAACTTCTGCGGAATCCGGATTTTTTTCATAGACAGATTCTACAAGAGCCAAAGATTCATCCGCCTTTCCAATTTGATCATATAGGTCTGCCAATAATAAATAGAATACAGGCTGAAGATTTTCTCCACCTGATTCTTTATCCACCTCTTCAGCTGCCAGCATACATTTGAGCGCGTCTTCATAACGTCCCAATTGCATATAGGCTATTGCCGATACATATTCTAAGCGAAAAGAAAGAACTCCCGCATTTCTGGCTAGCTCCACTGCGTCTAAAGCTTTTTGTGGGGATCCTTCTTCCAAGCGCATAGCTGCCGCCAGCAAATAGATTTCCGGGTGGCTGGGGTTAATAGTTGCCGCGTAATAGTAAAAATCACCCGCCTCTTTGAACTGCTTACGTTGTTGGTAGATATCTCCTAGCAGCAAACAGTAATGCGGATTAGTGGGATTTTCTCTCAGCAACATTCTCAATTCCTGTTCGGCTCTGGACACATCTTCCAGTGCCAGGAAAGTCAGAGCGCGTTTCTCCCGCAACTGCGGATTCTTTGGATACTGCTCAAGAAGTTTTCCATAAATATCATGCGCCTTTTGATATTCTTCCACACGAGCATAAATATCACCCAAGACCTCTAAAGCCTCCGGTTTTACTTCAGGAGTTTTTTCTAAAATAGACTCAATGGCAACTAGTTGGCGCTTAACAGCGCCTACAGAGTCAATTCCCAGCGGATCGATCTTATCACTGTTATTCAGGTACATCTGAGCCAGATCCACCAGGAATGGAATGGAATCCTGTGCTTCCTGCTCTGCAGTTTCCAGTACCTTTAAGGCTTCTTTGGTATTGCCGGCATCCACATAAAGTCCAAACAGCACTTGATAGGCTAAAGCCGTTTCTTTAGATATTTTGATAGCCTGTTTTGCTATCTTGATGGCAGACTTGCTATCCCCTGTAGCAGCAACAGCTAAGGCTCTCCAAGAATAGATATTAGCACTGGCATCTTTACGGTCGCAGGAAAGTTTGAGCAACTTGGCTGCGTCATCAGCCTTGTCCATTGAGATCAGTTCATGACAAACACGAATAACCAATGCTTCATTGGCAGGGTCGGCATTAGCGGCCTGGAGAAATTCCACAAAAGCAGCCTCCGGGGAATCTGATGGATTGATCTCTTGACTGATACCAGCAGCATACCTCGCCAGCGCGTTGACACGCTGCTCTTCCGCACAAAGAGCCTTAAATTCAGTGCGTTTCTGTGTTGTATCAAAAGGATCCGAAACGGGTACTATCTCAATCAATGAATCATCAGAAGCATTTTCCGCCTCAACAGATTCTGAATTTTTCTCCGTATCTGCCTTATCCGCAGGATGGGTCTTGCAGCCGCTCTGCACCATGGCCAAGGCAAGGACAACCATCAAACTGAACCAAAATCGTTTTTGTTTCATCCCCTAAAAAAGATACACGCTGCCAGCCAATGAATCAAGGTTGACAACGTGAAAGTCGAAAAAAAATGCACTCCGCGTCTTTTTTAGACATCATCGTGCATCACGAATTACAAATTACTTCTGCCAAGTGCGCTTCTTATGGCGATTTTCACGCATTTTCTTACGGCGCTTGTGCTTATTGATCTTCGATTTACGACGTTTTTTCAGTGATCCCATAGTTAATCAATCTCTTCTGTTAAAATACAATCTTATTCAAAGGATATTCAATAATCCCCTCTCCGCCAGCGTTTTTAAGCTGAGGAATCAGCTCTCTGACGACAGATTCGTCTATGATTGTTTCGACAGCCACCCACCCGGGGAGGCTCAACTCGGCTATTGTAGGATTTTTGAGGGCAGGAAGTCCAGCAAGTAATTTATCTAAATTTTTTCTTTCGACATTTAATTTGAGTCCAACCTTGCGCTCCGCGGCTAAAGCTCCGTTCAGCATCATCACTATCGTGTTGATTTTCTGACGTTTCCAATCATTCTTCCAAGAATCATGATTAACGATCAGTCTCGGTGTAGATTCCAGGAGGGTATCAATTATTTTTAATCTGGCCGCTCTCAAACTGCTTCCGGTCTCGGTCACATCCACGATAGCGTCCACCAATTCACGGGCTTTTACCTCGGTCGCACCCCAAGAGAATTCAACCTCCGCGGTTACTCCGTTTTTAGCAAGGTAATCCTTTGTCAAATTAACGACTTCTGTTGCGATCCTCTTCCCTTGCAAATCTTTAACAGATTGGATAGGCGACTCCTCCGGCACAGCTAAAACCCAGCGAGCCGGACGACTGCTGACTTTGCTGAAGCAAAATTCCCCTATTTCCTTGACGTTGGAGCGGTTCTCACAGATCCAGTCATAACCGGTCAAACCACAATCCAAATATCCATGTTCCACATAGCGGCTGATCTCTTGAGCACGAAAAAGGCGAACATCCAGTTCATCATCATCCACATGGGGAGTATAAGAACGGCTGGAAGTCTGGATATGCCATCCGGCTTTAGCCATTTTCTCGAAGGTTGCTTCCTGTAAGCTCCCCTTGGGGAGTCCCAATCTCAAAACATTCTTGTCACTCATAATCTATACCGTCAGCCATTGCAGCCTCAGGCTATCAATGGCAGTAGCGTATAAAAGCTACTGCCAAATTTCAACTCTGAAAGCAGGATTCCTTCGTTATTTCAATAACTCCGGATCGATTTCCATGAAATCCGCCGCCGCGTTCAGGAAGTGGGCAGTGATCCAAAACACCGTCCATCCTTCCGCGTAACCGCCTCGGAATTTGTAAATATTGGTCATATTGCCATGCTGCGCAAAATTCGTATGCTGCAGCTGTTCTCCCTGCGAACCAAACGGATCCATCATTTGACCGCAAGATCTGTACATCAGGATCGCCACCCGCTTCAGAGATTCCTTATTGAGATAAACTCCCAGTTTATACAAATGCGGCGTGTACATCACTCCAAATACATCCAAATGCATATTCTGCGGAGAAACAGCCGTCCAGCCACGAGATTTAAACGCGTGATTCCCCATTCGGGAAGCCGGCATCGGGATGTCCCACACCACAGTGTAACACAAGGCGTTGTAAGCAGCATGCTCGGCGTAGGCTAGATACTTAGCCTCATGAGTCAACTCATAGACAGCAAGAAAACCCTGGAACGCAGCCCAGGCACCTTCCTTATCCTCACCGGTCGCGTCTAGTGTTCCTCCCCAATAAGGTTCATCCATAGACAAATGACGCTTGGCATAGTAATCCGCGGCTTTCAAAGCGGCTTGTTTGTATAGTGGCTCATTATACAACTCACTGGCTATACACAACGGAGAAATCAGAAAACCCTCATTCGTAGAAACCGGATTCCAGTCATCTGAAAGGATCCGTTTGGCATGGCAGTCACACGCTTTCCGCAGAAAGGCTTCCCACTTACTGGTATCGTATTGAGATTTATCTTTTTTAGCAGCAATGATCGCCTTAGCCACGTTATTCATCCCCTGCCCCTGAGAAAGAGGATCCTGTCCCTCCCAGCGGTCATCATTTACGACATAATGGATTAGAAATCCAGATTCATTGAAAGGAGCCTCTGAGAGCTTATCCAATGATTTCTGGATCTTTTCATCCACCTTAGGATCATCCAGGAAGGGCTTCAATCTTTGCAAAGCGTAACCAGGCGCGGCCGCTTGACCACACCAGCCAAACACATAATGCGGACCGTAATTTTCCGGATACATACAGAACCCAGCCCCCTTGTCATTCTCAAAATACCGTTTGCAGGCAAATCTGTATTTCTCATGAATGATTTCGGAAAATGACGGCATATCCTCCACATAGTAAGGCTTGAAAATATCCATACTGGTATCCACAGAATGAATAAATCCACTGCCTCGCTGTTTTACAGGATACGTTTCCACATAAAATGTTTTTTCGATAATGGTACCCGGTTCCACATTCATCCAGGTATCGCCATACTTCATAGGAGCTCTTTGCAGAGCTTTCGCAAAACTTCTTTTGCCATTCCAAGCCACCGGCCCAGATAGCAGGGTCAGCTGTGTTGAATTGTCCTGGGCGATCACACCCAAAGACCACCACTGATCCGGGATATTACTCTCCGGAACCAAGGTTGGAACCGTATGCAGTGCCACTCCGTAAAGAGTACCATCTGTCTCCACCTCCGCGGAAACAAAAGGCATGGGGAAATGATGTTCCTCAAACATCGCTTCAGGCGCGACTTTCTTATCAAAAGTAGGCATCCATCCGCCATGCTTGTAACCCGAAGGATTCCCATAATTGATGACGCCCGGCAGCATCACACGATCTGTATAAGAAGGTGTTTGCCATTTGACAGAAAGAGTCACTTCTTTCAGTGTTTCTTTCCCTGTCCATTCAAACCGACGCACACATTTTACCCGATCCCCTTCCACGCGATACGCATCCCGCAGGTTCCAGGTTCCTTCCGGCAAGCTGATTGCCCCATAGAGAATAGTCCAGTCTCCGCTTTTTTCCAGACGATCCGCCTGCGCATATTTCCAATCAGCAGGCCAGTCATTTTCCCAATGAGTGGAAATAGACCAGAGCCCTTCCGGAGAAGGCATCAATAACACCTTTCCGTTTTCACTGAAACAAGGAATATACTTTTCATTCGATTGGCTGACACTGAAATCCGTTGCCGCGGCATCGAATCCCAGCGTCAGCAAACCAAGCAATATCCATTGAGCTTGTTTCATCTCAGAAATTTCTATTTTTCCGCTGTTGGAAACGCTGAAATCCTTAAACGAGCCGCTCCCATCGGAACCAAAGTGATATCTTCCACTACTTCGGAACGAGGATCACACTCATAAGGAAGAACACCGCACAACTTATATTCATCCAATGTCCAGGAAGGCACTTTACGACCTTTCGCGGTGAAAGTCAGTGGTACTGTTGCGAGGGTGAAAGGATTGTTATCTTTCGGCCAATCGGATTTCTTTACCTTGATAGGAGAATTTATTACTAACGCGTAATTCCAATCGGAATCCGGATAAATCTCGTATGAAGGCCAGGCGGAAGGATCCGCGTTCGGCTGCCATTTTGAATCACTGATTGCCGTTTCCTTGCTGTCTTTCTTTTCATAACGTTCCGCGATTTTGAGAGAAAGAGTCAGCGGACCGTAATTCACACTGACACTGTTTTTATTTACCTGCCAGGTGCGATATGTGATTTCCATCGGCAGATCCAGTTTCACTGTATCACCATTATCCCATTTACGGGAGATACAAACATATCCCTTGCCATCAAGTTTGGATTTGACCCGTTTTCCATTCACATAAACAGCCGCGGATTTTGTCCAGGAGGGAATCCTCAAATAAAGCGGAAAATCAACCGATTTGAGAGTTCTGACACTAAATTCGACACTTTCTTCAAACGGATAGTTGGTCGTCTGTTCCAAGATGATTTGAGTTCCGTCACCCACTCTGGCCTTGGTCATACTGGAGCTGTAAAGAACAGCCGCCAAACCATTATCCGGGGTAGCATAAACCAAATGTTCCGCGTAATACGGCCATGCAAAACCGTGATTGTGCTGACAGCAGCGGCTGCTGAACGGATTCATAGCTAAGAACGGGCCTCCATTCTGGATGCCAGGACTGTGATTCTCAGAATCACTCAGTACATGATTGGGGCATGTAATGTAACGCAAAGATTTATAATCCGGCATAAACGCGGCAGGATAGCTGTTGAAAGCGACATCTTCACAATTTTCAGCCCAGTAAGGATCCCCGGTGATTTGCAGCATGATCTCATCCGAAGACATCTGCTCAGCAAAACCGCAAGTTTCCGTTCCCTGTCGCGGATCAAAGAACCCGATTCGACAATTTTCATCCGAACCAAACATACCACCGGGAACCTGACCATAAGCCCGGCGCACCAGGCTTTGCACATTGTAGCTGGCTCTGCGCATCTTCTCATCTCCATTAAAAAGATACCAGGTCGCGGGCTCACGGAAACACTGGGCCACATTGACATTGTGCCAGTTAGGAAGCTCGGTGGCACGTGTCCAGTTTGCGGTATTCCTGTGGACTTTTTCACCCAGTTTGAGCAACTCCGGATCCTTTGTACGATTATACAACCAGACCACACTCCAAAGATTATCACCTCCGCGGCTGTTCTCCCAATAGCTGGAAAGAAAATCCTCGTCTTTGACACTTAGCTGATAATGCGCGTACTTGGTCATAAACGGAATGACACGTGAATCCCCGGTATATTCATAATAATCCTGAAGGATCCACAGCGCGATCATATTGGGCCAGAAATCCTGCTTGCCTTTATACGCGGGGCCAAAATTACCATCCTCGCGCTGACTGTCCAGAATAGCTTCGATCCAGTATTTCGCTTCCTTGAACATGTCTTCATTTCCGGTAGCGTCCTTCATGATGTAAGACAAGCTAGCGTAGCCGCGAAGCCAGTAAGGAACTTCCTCCCAGCCCCACTTACCACCGGATTTCAGCCATGCGTTATCATCTTTCTGCAGCCAGGCACTGATCTCACCCAAGTGTCCATTCAAACCATCACGCTGCAATTCCAGCTGACGCATCAGCCATCCGCCGGGAATAATGCTTCCATTAGGCAGCTTGATCAAACTCTGCGCCTGTAATGGGGCATAATTGCTCTCATAATAATTGTTAAATGACGTTGTCGGGATCCTATCCACGACCGTAACTGTTGTTTCCGCAGCCTGACCAGCCAAACAGGAGGCCAATGCCGCAAGTATTATCGTTAATGTTTTTTTCATATTTATGGAATATTAATAAATTTATTCGATTACAAACCAAGTGTACCCATTTGTCGGGATCTTTACTTTTAGTTCCACGGTATAATCGCGATTGAGTTTATACACCTGAGCGGAATTCTCGCCTTCCCGGATATTCGCTTCTTCGCTCAACCCCGTGTAATAAAGCGGCAAGCGGATATTTCTCTCAATATCTTCATCTAAAGGATTAAATAAAAGAACAAAGCCTTTTTCTTTCTCATTCGGATTCACATGCAGAAATCCATCCCAATCACGTCCATCCGCTTTGCGAAGATGAATGATATCACTGTTAAGGATATTGCGGTACTTTTTGTACCAGGAGATCACCTCTTTTACCACAGCTTTCGTCTCATCTGTATCATACAATCTTGGGCCTCGGTAACAGGCTTGGACAGCGGCTCCATAATTCTGGATCATGTGCATTTTATACTCAGCCAGGTGTTCTGAAAGAGGTTCCAGTGTCGCAGCTGCTCCGCCTCCATGATACTGCACTAATGGAACAAACGTCCAGCAAGCGGAAGCCGGACGATCATAAGTTCCCATAAAATTGATTTGGCGGCCATGGATCAGCTGACGGTCACGCGGTAATGACCAGTTCGTTTCCCGATAACCGATCCCCACTTTTGTCGAACCGCTTAAAAGATAGAAATCCGGTACATTGATATAGACACCGTTTTCACACATCCAGCGGTAAAGTTCCGTGATTTTTTGGAATTGCTTCCACTGGGAATCTCCTAATCCTGCATGATGGGCATGATTGGTGGAGGCGCAGACATTACCCGGATACGATCCGTCATGTTCAAAGACTGACATGCCTGTTTTCTTGAAAAACTTCTGTATCTTGTCAAAATAATCATATCCCCAGTCACTGCAAAGACAGGGCGAGCTTCCAAAAATCATTCCCCCCCTCTTCCCGGTTTGGGGATTGATCACATCCACTTCATCACTGATCCAGCGGCTGGACAGCAGCGAATATCCCCCCATTTCTATGCCTTTGCTTTTCGCGTAATCCACAAATTCTTTGAAGTGGTTATAGTATTCTTCCTCGGTCTTTTCCATGTTTAAACCGGAGCCAAAACTCAAAATGATCATCTCATACCCAACTTCCGCGCATTGATCCACAGCACGTTTCACCACTTCCGGATCTGTCGAAGTTAGATGCAGAAAGATGGGATTCTCTGTCACCCACGGCGCGATCGTCGTGTACATTCTGCGTTTGAACAGTCCCTGTCTTTCCCGGTCATCACTGTCCATCGGCATTTCATAGACATCAAAAGAATGAAAAACATTTCCGGGTTCCAGAACCTCATCCGGCCCCATAGGCGGATTGACCTCCAAAATGCAGGGAGTCACTCTGGGATAATTGCATTGGGAAGAATAATTCGGATCAACTACCCAGTTCTCTGTTTTATCTGCCTCTTTCTCCGTAAAACCATGGAAACAGTAATTGCTTTCCACATGGATATTCGGAAGGCGAAACTTGTAAGGTCGAGTCTCTTCGACCGGGGATTCCGGCTCGGAAAATGCCAGAGATTCCAGCTTGAAACTATCCACTTTAATAGACTCTTCTGTTCCGTTAAAGACTTCCATACTCTTTTTAATAACAGGCAGATGATCATAAAGAGCATAATGCAGCTTTACCGTCACATTCTTTATTTTCTCCGGACCTTCCAGAACAAAAGTCAGTACTTTACCGGTCGGCGCGGCTTTATTCAATGCCCATCTGCTGCGCGCCCAATGGATACTTTCCTGGATATCACTGATCTCAAAATCGACTATATGAAAGGAATTTGTCAGCCTTTGCATTTGCTCCAGCCATTCACGCTTGATGTATCCCCTTTCCGGCTGACCCGATAATCCGCCCAGACTATAATTCACTCCATTGATAGAAACAAAACCTTCCGGGCTAACCGCACGCAACATATTTTCTTCCGTCATCCGATTGACGATATCCACTGTAGCCAGATCAGGTGTTATTTTGAAAACACGAGCCACCAGATCATTCGCTAAAACCAAACTTGTTCCCCGGTCCGCGCTGTACACCCCGGTCTTTGAATTCTCGGAATGGAGCAGCCAATCGTATGAAACACGCGCCAGAGGCCACTCAACAGCCGGAAAAGTCAGCGCTATGCTTTGGAGTCTCTGTTGGATCTGGCTCTGTCCGGTTTCAATATTCAGCATATAATCCGCATCCACCACCGTAGGAGCCTCTCCCGAGTATTCAATGACAGGATGGATCCACAAGGCATGATCTCCACTAGGCCCCTTTTCTCCCGGTTCTACGATCAGCTCTAAGATCTCAACCCCTTTCAGGTCTAAATCGATTTCTTGAGGCGCATCCCCTTGGACAATGATTCCGCTGGCATACAGCTCCCGCTCATCTCCCAGCACTCGGAAAATAACCTCGCCCCGATCGACCGTTCCATTTTCGCCCTCGATCCCCGCGAAAAACTTTTCATTCCCCAGAGTGTGATAAAAAACGCGTTTCCCATCAGCCAGAGGAACCGTTGTTATTCCCTGACCTTTATAATCTATCTTGCTGTCCGAAACCCCGGCCAACCCCTTGAAACGAAGAGCGTTCTTTTTCAAATCCAGCTTGATCACACTTTGGGAATGCACCCCAATAGCATCTGAATAGGAAGTGCCTGCAGCATACACGCTTTCCCCTGTAACACTCTTATTCACCTGAAGCTCACCATACTGCTGATACGCTTTAGACAAATCCATTTGAGTCAATGAGATATCACCTGCTCTTAAAAATGAGGAAAACACAAACACTAAACCGGCTAAAACAATAACACTCGTTCTTTTCATCTTACTGAAACTCAACAAACCAGCGCTGATAGTATCCTAAAAAACCTGCTACCGTCAATCATACACGATATTTAGGCTAAATTTCCTTTACAATCACAAAGTCCAACCTCTACCATAAGCGCATGAGAACTATCTTGCATAAGATCGCAGTACTCGCACTGGCTCTGGCAGCCACTGTCACATCATCTTCCATTACCCTGGCGGATGAAACTCCCCAGCAGCGGGATGAACGTATGGCCTGGTGGCGTGAAGCCCGTCTGGGAATGTTTGTCCATTGGGGTCTGTACTCCCAGGCCGCCGGTGTTTGGGACGGTAAGAAATACTATGGCGGCGTGGAGTGGATCCAAAACTCAGCCGGTGTTCCGACAGCTGAATATGAAGCGGTCCTGCGTCCGCGGTTCCATCCCAAAGAGGGCTTTGCCGATGAATGGGCTCAGCTGGCCAAAGATATGGGTGCCAAATATGTCGTTTTCACCAGCAAACACCACGAAGGCTTCGCCTTGCATGATTCCGCCGTATCTGATTATGACGCAATGGACTTCTGCGGACGGGACCTGGCCAGGGAGATCATCAATGCCATCCGCAAACAGGATCTGAAAGTGGGCATCTATCACTCCATGATCGACTGGCATCATCCCGACTATGTCGCTTTTGACAACACACTGCCCCATCCGCTGAAACACCAGCGCAACAAGGATAAACCTCTGCCTGTGGAAGGCCATGACTTTAATAAATACCTGGACTATCTCTCCGCACAGGTGGAAGAACTGACTACCCATTACGGGCCGCTGGACATTTTGTGGTGGGATTTCTCGCACCCCTCGGCCGAAGGTCATCACTGGCGCGCGAAATCACTGATGGAACAAGTGCGCAAAAGCAATCCGAAGATCATTCAGAACAACCGTTTGTATAATTCCGGCAATGTCTCCGGTGATAATCTCTCGATCTTCAATCCCGCCAAGGGCGACTTTACCACTCCGGAACAGTACATCCCCGAAACCGGAATGCCGGGTGTGGACTGGGAAGTCTGCATGACTTTGAACGGGACCTGGGGCTACAGCGGTCATGATCTGAACTGGAAAAGCTCAGAAACGATCATCCGCAATACGATCGACATCATCTCCAAAGGAGGCAACTATCTGCTCAATGTGGGCCCCTGCCCCGACGGTTCCATCCCGGAAGCCACTTACATCCGTTTCCACGAACTGGGCGCATGGATGAAGAAATATGGGACAGCCCTTTACGGAAGCACCGCAAACCCTCTCCGCGGCGTGGACTGGGGACGCATCACTGCCAAAGGTGATACCCTTTACCTGATGGTCTTCAACTGGCCTGAAGACAATACCATCACCGTTCCCATGAAAGTGGAAGGCCCCGCCGAAGCCTGGATGATGGCTGATCCCAAAGTCGCTTCTCTCAAAACGGAAACCACAGAAGAAGGTCTGCGCGTCACAATGAATACAGAATATCAAAATCCTTATGCCTCCGTAGTCGTTCTGCGCGCCAAGGGCAAAGTGATCGAAGCCAAGAAATAAAACAAAAGCCGAACAGGCACTGAACAAAACCCGCTGCCACATACGCAGCGGGTTTTATGATATGCCTAAAGCCGCCTGAGCAGTGCCTCCACAACACTCTCTACGGAAATATCCTGCATACACAAGGCTGGGTTTCCATAAGGACAGCGTGTTTTGAAACACGGCATACACGGTCTCCGTGCGGTCAATACCGAATCCGGCATACCATAAGGCCCCGTCCGCAATGGACTTGTCGGCCCAAATAAAGCTACCAACGGCTTTTTCAGCGCGGCCGCGATATGCATCGGACCGGTGTCATTGGTCAGCATCACATCACACAGACGAATCACTTCCACCGTTTCCGACAGAGAAAACGCTCCGCAATAATTCCTTACACGAGAAGAATCAACCTGATCTACGATCCGCTGACCAATGGACGATTCCTCTTTGGAACCCGAGATCCATAGAATGACATCCTTCCTGCGGGCAAGCACTTCTCTGGCACATTGAATAAACGAATCCAACGGCCAGTGTTTGCTCCACCAGCGTGTGCAAGGCTGGAAAATAACATAACGAGGACGATTGCCTCCTGAATTGTAACCCGTGATGCCGGAAGCGGATGCCGCCGCTGTCGGATTCATGGGCAGCCATTCGGATACTCTGGAAACCGCGTCCGTAAACAAAGGCTCCGGGATCACCTTTTTCAAACATTCCAAGTACCAATCCACCGCGTGAGCATCGGTACCGGGACGCGGTACAGCAACATCATAAAAAAGAGGTGCTCCTTCCCTCCAGTCTTTCACACCGATCGTTCGTCTGCCCCTGCACAACCAGGAAAAAACAGCACTTCGCAGCAACCCCTGAAGATCTAGGATATAATCAAAACGCATTTTCCGGATCCGGGAAATAAAAGAAATATTTTTGGGAAGATCCCTGAGTCGTACCAGAGATTTTTTATCGAAAAGAAAAATGCCGTTCAGCTGAGGATCCTCCTTTAGCAAGTCCGCAAAACCGGTCGCAACCCACCAATAAACAGAGGAATCCGGCCAACAGGCTTTGAGCCGCCTCAGCACAGGCAGCGAATGAATGATATCGCCCAGAGAACTAGGCTTGCAAATTAAGACCTTGAGCTTTGACGCGTGATCGCCAACAGCATCCACACTTAACGTCCCTCCGCCAGACGAGTCGCCAAACGCTCCGGCAAACCGGCTCTCCGGATCTTATCCATCGCGGTGTCCATATCGTAGTCCAGGCGGCGCAGTTCCACTTGTCCGGAGTTTATATCGTAGATCAAATAAGTCGCTTTAGCCACACCGTCACGAGACTGCCCCACACTGCCTACATTCATCAGATACTTTCTGCCGGCTTCGATCTTGAACTTAGAATACGTTCCTCCACGCACTGCCGTATCTCTGACAAATGCCAGAGGCACATGAGTATGCCCAAAGAAACAAATGGGTGTCTGCTGATAAGGAAAACTAGCCGCCGCTTCCAGTTTGTCAAAAATATACCCCCAGCGGTTTGGACCATCCAAAGTAGCATGCACCAGCGTGAAATTGGCCATGATGCGGATATACTTCAAATCCTTGAGCCACTTTAGATCATCTTCGGTCATCTGAGCACGGGTCCAAAGAATAGCCGCGCGGGCGTTTTCGTTAAAGCCTTCAGGGTCTTTGCCGGAAGAACAATATTCATCATGATTCCCTTTTACCGTAGGGATCTTCATCTCACGAACGATATCCAGACACTCCTTGGGATTCGCTCCGTATCCAACCACGTCTCCCAGACAGGCATAATGAGTCACAGCCTGCTCTTTGGCATCTTTCAAAACGGCTTGCAGAGCTTCTAAATTTCCGTGAATGTCAGCTATAATTGCGTACTTCATTTCCACTAATCAGACAATCTCGAAGGTCCTATAGCACTTTTCATGCCAACCTTCCTCCGAAGATTGCGGAATCGGAGACCAGCTGATCTGTTCCTCCCGAATATGGGGGCCCAGTCCTGAATCTCTTATTGCCTGTGCAAAATCTTCCAATTCAGATTGTTTACCTTGAACCACAAGTTCAACGGTCCCATCCGGAAGATTTCGTATCGTGCCAACGACCTCATATCCGCAGGAAAGTCTCTTCACAGTCCAGCGGAAACCGACCCCTTGAACACTACCTATATAGATAATTTTCAGTTCTTTACGGTTCATTGAACGATATTATTCACAGACCAACGGTCAAAACCGTTCTCGCTCTATTTTCTAACGACTTTTGCTTCCTTGCAATTCTTTTTCCAAACAGATACCGGAAATTCTGTCTTAAAATCTTTGCAACACATTCCTGTTCAAAGAATTCTTATATATCAAACTCCTTGAATTTTGTTCCTCTGATAATGATGATGAGCCATCAGCAGATAAAACAAAAAAGCAATAACATACAGTCCGGAAGCCAAAAAATATATAAATCTCAATCCCGTCCAATCGGATATGAAACCAAAGGAAATGATCCCGCTGGCGATCCCGATATCGATCGCAGAAGAAAAGGTCGCGTTAGCGGCACCACGCCGTGTCGGTTTGACCATATTATTGATACAGGCAACAAAACTGGGAAACGCCATCCCGCTACCGATTCCCAGCAACAACGCCGCCAGATAGAAAACAAAGCAACTATGCCCAGCCCATAAAAGTAAACTGCCCGCGATCATCATCGGAAAACCGATTCCAACAGGAACCATAGGCCCGATCCGGTCAAAGATCCGTCCGGAAAAGAACCGTGTCCCGATCATCCCTGCGGAATATACAAAAAAGAAAACAGCCGGATTTGCGCCTTCTATCTCCTTGCTGTAAATCGGCATATATGTCATATAGCAGCTGTTGGAAAAACAGAAGATCGCGCAAACGATGGAAAACGGGATGCTTGTTTTTTCCACCATCGCCTTCAGATTGATCCGCGTCCGCTGAGGGCGATAGGCAGGAAATTTCATGAAACACAAAGAGATAAAACTCACAAGACTCAGGATCATCGTTGTCATGAAAAGGTAGGTGCTGCCGGCAAAATTAATCAACCCCAGTCCCAGAGCCGGCCCCACTGCCATCGAAAGATTGGCGGCCATGCCGAAATAGGCGATCCCCTCCCCACGGCGTGAAGGTGGAACAATATCCACCGAGATAGTCTGATTGCCGCTGCTGACAAAAGCCCAGGAAAGTCCATGCATAAAACGAACAATGCCTATTGTCAGCAAGGGTAGAGATATACCCATCAGCGTTTTTCCGTTCATCCAGGGAATAGAGGACAAAGCGTACATCCCGAAAATACAGGAAAAAACCAGGAACCCCGACATGAAAACATTTTTTCTGCCCCAGGAATCCAAAGCGTATCCACAAAACGGTCTTAACAACACAGCTGCAAGCGCATAGGAAGACAGGATCAAACCGATCTGGCTTTTATCCGCGTGAAGATAATCATCCAGATAGATCGGCAGCGTGGAGACCGTCGAATAAAAAGCGAAGAACATGATCAGCGACGCTGAACAAAAAAGGATATAATTGGGAGTCCAAAGTTTAGCTTCTGAATTCATCTAATGACAGAAGAATAAAAGTGATCGAACAGAAAGCAAAATTTTCCATTGTCTCCCCCCGTGGAAAAGGGAGAGATTGAGATGGTTACTGTTTCCAGGGCGGATCGGACGGCAGACAGTTCGCAAACTCTTTCAGCAGAGCGTCTTCATAAGCACCTTTGTAAGTTCCATTGAAAAAGCGTTCCAGTCCTTCTTCCGCCAGTTTCTTCCAGTATTCGTCCTCGCGTCCCGGAACGATCGGGAAAAACAATCCGTTGTTGGCTTTGATGGCTTTCAGATCGCCGGGGGAATCCCCTACCATCAGCATTTTTTCGGGCGCGTACCGGCCTTCTGTTATACAGCGGATCTGTTCGCTTTTCTTTCCAACTTCCTGTCCCGCGGCATAACGGACATACTGATAGATCTGGTTTTCTGTCCATTCCCGTTTCAGGGCTTCTGTCGGAGTCTGGGAAACGATGAAAACATCCGCCTTGACGCGGGCGATATCCAAACTCTCTCTCACATAAGGAAATAAAGGAACGCCTTTCATGATCTCCTTCACAGCACGGTTCACATCCACAGACCAGTCCATGAACGGTTGGAAATCAGGGTTCTTTGTGCGCTCAAACTCCGCTACTAAGGCCGCCGGGGTCAGCGGATTTGTCCGGGCCGCCCATTCTTCCAGAGCGTCAGTCGAGGGCAGATGACATTTGCGCTTAATGACTTCCGGTCTCTGACCCAGCAACTTCAGGGCGCGTGTCACCGCCAGGAACCGATTGCTTCCTCTGGTTTGGGAATAAAGGTTCACAAACTCCCAGACTTCTCTGGCAAACTTGCTGACAGACTGCAATTTAAGTGCTTTGATAAACATTGGACAGAAACACTCTTTGTGTTTCACCTCCATGCTGTCAAATACACAACCGTCTGAATCCACACCCACGAAAAACTCGGTTTGCGGTTCAAAACTTCTCAAAACTTGTCTGTAATCTGCCTGTTGGATTTCCATATCGGTTTCCTTCTCTCATGAAGAGCCTCCCTGCTCCTCAAAGAGTTAAACAATAACTCACTCTTGTTTCACCTGCAAGCCTAAGAAACATGCCGGAGAACAGAAAAAACTAATCTTTCTGGTCCAGATCCGCGCCGGGGAACAGTTCCCGAATGCGTTTGCGGATGCGCAAAGGTTCCTCCGGAGGATAACGGCGACGGTTAGCACCGCGTTCCACCGCGTCCAGCAGGGCCAGCCAGTCTTCCAGCGGCGGATTTTTGAGTTCCTCCCATTGCTCATAACGGCGATAGCGCCAGTAAAACAGCCAGCGGTCTCCTACATGGTGAGCATAGACCTGGATCTTCTCACCTTCTTCATTGATGCGTTTCCAGCCGATCTCCGCTTTCATTTCAAATCAATATTCCTGATCCTCAGGCATATAAACAGAAGCGACCGCCATGGCGGCAATACCTTCTTTACGTCCTACGAATCCCATCGTCTCATTGGTCGTCGCTTTGATCCCCACCACTTCGGTCCTCACGTTCAAGGCGTTAGCCACCTGCTGCTTCATTTCCTTGATATGGGGAGCGATCTTCGGCGCTTCAGCGATAAGGGTGCTGTCAATGTTCACGATCTTTCCCTTCCGCAGAGCGATCACTTTGGATATTTCTTCCAAAAAGACCGTACTGCGTACATCCTTCCAGCGCGGATCCGTGTTGGGGAAAAAATGTCCGATATCCACCTCGCCCACTGCGCCCAGAAGCGCGTCACAGATCGCGTGGATCAGCGCATCCGCGTCGGAATGTCCCTCAAGACCGTGAGTATGAGGGATTAACACTCCACCCAGATAGAGTTTGCGCCCAACTACCAGCTGATGCACATCATAACCAATGCCTACTTTGCATATCATAAGCCCTTCGATTGTGCCCGATTTTTATTTTCATAGCAAGCCGTAGAGGTCATAATTAGCACAGCAACCGGAGCGGCTCTACCGCTCTTCATGGAATTTATGATGATCATTGTCCTAAAAGCCGGTGTTTCTGAAGCCGATGAAACCCGTGTCCTGAATGAGATCGAATCCCGCGGATACTCTGTCCACGTCATCCGCGAGAGTGGCCGCATCATTATCGCGGCTTTCGGCAAGGAACAAACTCCGCAAACTTTGGAAGCGCTCACTTCCTGGCCGCAGATCGAAAAGGTCACCCCTATCCAAAAGCGCTATAAGCTGGTGAAACGGGCTGCTTCCCAAGAACGCACCCTCGTCAAGATCAATGATCATGTTAGCATTGGCGGCAACGCGGTCCACCTGATGGCGGGTCCCTGCTCTGTGGAAAATGAAAAGCAGATCATGACCGTGGCGGAATCGGTCAAAGCCAGCGGTGCCACCATCCTCCGGGGCGGGGCGTTCAAACCCAGAACGTCTCCTTATGAATTTCAGGGACTGGGCGAAAAAGGTCTCAAACTTCTGGACAAGGCACGTAAAGCCACCGGACTGGCCATCATTACCGAATGTCTTTCCGAGGAACATGTGGAGCTGGTTGCCGAATATACCGATATCATCCAGATCGGCACCCGCAATGCCCAGAATTTCCAATTACTGATCGCCGCCGCGCGCACCGGCAAACCCATCCTGCTCAAGAGAGGCTCCGGCATGAAGATCGAAGAATGGCTGCTGGCCGGGGAATATATCCTGAACAGCGGCAACCCCAATCTGCTTTTCTGCGAACGCGGGATCCGGACTTTTGAAACTTACACGCGCAACACTCTGGATCTTTCCGCGATCCCCATCATGAAAAAGGAGACCCATTGTCCTGTCGTAATAGACCCTTCCCAGGGATGCGGCAGCGCGAAATTAGTGGACAGTCTTTGCATTGGAGCGGTCGCCATGGGCGCGGATGCCCTGCTGATCGAAGTCCATCCGGATCCGGCTCATGCCTGGTCTGACGGGCCTCAGCAGATCACTCTGGAAGAATTCGCGAAACTCACACGTGCCATCCAGCCTTTTCTGAATGCCGCCGGAAGAACTCTAGGCAAGATCGAATAGGAACAAATCAGTTTTGCAGGATCTGTTCCTGGAGCTGGTTCAGGTGGGTGATCCCCTCGCGACCCAGGTCGAGCATCTTTTGCAGGTCATCGGGTGAGAATGTGATCCGTTCGCCCGTACCCTGAAGCTCACAGAATTCTCCGGTAGAGGTCATGACCAAATTCATGTCCACCTCCGCGGTGGAATCTTCTTCATAGTTCAAGTCCAGCATCGGGATGCCGTTGATCACACCGACACTGACGGCGGCGACTGATTTGATGACAGGATCCGCCTGCAATTTTTCCTCGGACATAAGCTTGGCCACAGCCAGTTTCAGTGCCACAAAAGAACCCGTAATGCTCGCCGTGCGTGTTCCGCCGTCGGCCTGAAGCACATCACAATCCACATAGAGCGTCTTTCCATCCAGCAGCTTTAGATCCACCACGGAACGCAGGGAACGACCGATCAGGCGCTGGATCTCCTGACTGCGCCCATCCAGCTTGCCACGGCTGATATCACGGGATTTCCGCGTCAGTGTGCTGTAAGGCAGCATGGAATACTCCGCCGTCAGCCATCCGCCTTCCACATTCTGCTCCTTCATCCAGCGGGGCACATTCTCCTCACAGGTCACGGCGCATATCACCTGAGTATGTCCCCAGCGGATCAGCACAGAACCACTGGCATGCGGCGCGATATCTTTGATAAAAGTGACCGGACGCAGTTCATTCACATGCCGTCCATCCGAACGAATAATATTTCCAGTTTCCATAGGGATCAGTCTTTTAATTTTTTGATGCGGATATTTTTGAATTCGACCTTCATGCTGGGCCCGGCGTGAAGCTGCAAGCCCAGCAGCCCGGAACGAGCGCCCGCGCCGGATCCATCCACCACATAAGTCAGCAGCTGGCCGTTGATGGTATGGGTGATCCGTGTGGAAGAATCGGGAAGTGTCTCGACCCGGATGGAATAACTGTTCCAATCCGATTCATGGATCGCTTCTTTCAGACGCGCGCTGACTCCTTCCAAAGAAGTTTCCTCATTGGGCAAAACTGTTTTCACGGAGGAATCCTTTTGGATGACGGTGGATTCACCCCGCAGAGAAAGGATCCCGCGGCCGTTTTCCTCATACAAAATGCCGGTGTAGAAACGGGATGTATCAATGTCCGCCTGATACCCTTTCAGGGACCATCCCTCCTGACCGACCTTTTGCGAACGGTACTGCACACCGGAATTCCCCCATTTTTCGGGATTATTGCCTGTGATCTTATAATCCAGACGAATGACGAAATCCTCGACTTCACCACCTTTCCAAATCAGGAAAGTGTTGGCAGAAGTCGGATTTTCGGGCGTTGTCTGTCCGCAGATCGCGCCATCCTTCACTGTCCAGAACTGAGCATCTCCGTCCCATCCGGACAAATCTTTTCCGTTGAAAATGGAGACAAAACCCGGTTCCGGTTCACTGGCGAAAGCTGCTGCCGCTGACAACAGACTCCATAAAAGCAGAACACCGTTCTTCATAGATGAAATGGTAAAATTTTGAATGAAATCAAGCAATCAGCAAACGCTCCGCCGCGTTTGCATCCAGGTATAATAAAGCTTTGGGATGCCGTCTCAGCACGCTGGCCGGACAACGTGTGGAAATATCGCCCTGGAGCATTTTGGCGACAGCTTCCGCCTTATGCCGTCCCGGTACCACTCCCACGATGTTGAGCGAGTGACACAATGCCGGGATCGTCAAAGTATAAGCGTACAGAGGAACATCTTTGAGTGACGGGAACACTTCATCTTTCACCTGCTGCTCACGGCAGCGCTCATCCAGCTTAACCAGCTTGACCCAGGCTTTTTCCTCGAAATCGGCCACTTCCGGATCATTAAAAGCGATATGCCCGTTCTCTCCCACTCCCACACAACACAAATCAATGGGCTTCTCCTTCAGCAGTGCCTCATAGCGCGCGCACTCCTTCAGCGGCAGCAGCGAACTGCCATCGATCTTGTAAGCCGCGCCGACAGTCACCCTGGAAAGCAGCTGTTTGGTCAAAAAATAACCAAAGCTGGAAGGACTGTTCTCGGTAATGCCCAGGAACTCATCCAAATGAAAAACCGTCACCCGGCTCCAGTCGATCCGGGGATTCTCCACCAGACAATGGAAAAACTCCACCTGCGAAACGGCTGTCGCCAGGATAATACGCGCGGAGCCCCGGCTTTGGATCGCGTTAGCTATGATCCCGGCCGAGGCTTCTGCTGCCGCTGAAGCCATCTCCGCCACATTGGCATGGACATGGACCGTCAGCGACCCCGTTCTAAATGAACTCATATAACAGCTGTTTTCTAATTTCTGAAAGCAGCCCAGTGCGGTTCATGATTGAATGACCAATCATAATACTCACGGTTCTTCAGATGAGACGCGCAAGCTTCATCCACGATCACGATCGCGCGGCGGTGCCATTGCAGCGCAGACGCGGTCACGCGGGCGCAGAAAGGTCCCTCCACTGCTTCGGCCAGGATCTCCGCCTTGGCAGCACCGGTCGCCAGCATCAGGCAGCGTTCACTGTCTAAAATCGTTCCGACTCCCATGGTGATCGCACGGCGGGGCATCTTGTCAGGTCCGCCGAAATAACCCGCGTTCTGACGGATCGTCACGGGATTGAGCTGCTTCACACGTGTGCGGCTCTGCATAGAGGACATCGGCTCATTGAACCCGATATGACCATCCATGCCAATACCGACCAGCTGGAGACTGATCCCGCCGGCTCCCCAAATAGCCTCTTCATACTGCAGGCATTCTGCCTCGATATCACTGGCCATGCCGTTGGGAACATGTGTATTACGCTTATCGATATTGATATGATCAAAAAGGTGACTGTTCATGAAGTAACGGTAAGAGCCCGGATGATCTCCGCTGAGCCCCACATACTCATCCAAGTTAAATGATTTACAAAGAGAGAAATCCAATCCTTCTTTGTGATGCATCTCGATCAGATTGGAATAAACCGGTTCCACTGTCGCGCCTGTGGCTAAACCCAAGACAGTAGAGGGATTTTTTCTCACTTCCGCGGCGATGATCTTGGCTGTAAGCAATGCCGCCGCTTCCCTTGTTGGCTGAATAATAACTTCCATAATATACTTCTTTGTTATCCGCTGTATATTCAAAAATATCACAGACGGATTGAGTTAGTTATATCTCTAATCTACTTTTCTATTTTCGGATGAACTTTATCCGCCGGCATCTTATTTTCACATTAAAGACTTTGCAGAAAGACAGATGCCCTAAAAATCCATCCCCGTCCGTGATTATGCCTTTCCATTGCCCTCTTGTCCAGCATCTTTATCAAACACTTTTTTCTTTGTAAAGTCCTGATGGGTGATAAAGCAAAACCTCATTACACTCAACAACAAATCTGGTTCTGTGGATTTTGTCAAAATATAAAAAATCCCCGGCGGACTTAACCAACGGGGATCTTTGTTTTCAGCTTGAAAAGCGTTTATTTGACCGGTGACAACGCCACACGGAAGCCGCCGCTGTCGCTGGCATCAAAGGGTTCCTCATCTTCACGGGCAGCCGCACGGCAATCATCAGCGTCACTGTCATAGCTGCCGCCGCGTTTCACACGCTCAGATCCCATGTTGGGGCCGGTAGGATCAGTCACAGCTCCGGCTGTATAACCGGCGTACCAATCCCAGCACCATTCCGACACATTTCCGTGCATATCATATAATCCCCAGGCGTTCGGCTGTTTCTGGCCGACCGGATGGACTCTGTCGCGGCTGTTGTATTCATACCAGCAAACATCACCCAGACCGCGGGATATCTCCTCGCCAGTGATGTTCTTGTTGTTGTTGTAAGAGGTTGTCGTACCCGCACGGCAGGCATATTCCCATTGTGCTTCTGTGGGCAGTGTGTATTCATATCCCGCAGGCAGTCTTCCCGCTGCACGCTCGATCTCTGTCAGCTTAGCGCAGAAATTGATCGCGTCATTCCAGGTTACATTATAAACCGGACAATCAGCGCCTACTCCATGCTTCGGTTCGGCGGGATTGATCCCCATAAGGGCCTGGTACTGTCCCTGCGTCACTTCATGCTTGGCGATCCAGAACGGCTGGCTGATCGTTACCTGATGCTGAGCCTCATCACCTTCTCTATGACGTTCACTGAAGGGTGAACCCATGGTGAAAGTACCCGGCTGAATGGCGACCATTTCTATACTTAAACCATTGCCGAGCTGAGCGATAACATTACCACCCACCGTGGCCTGAGCAGGTTGAGCAACAGGTTGAACAGTCGGTTGAGCAACAGGTTGAGCAACAGGTTGAGTAGCGGGCTGAGTTACTGCCGTCACCGGATTTGACAAATTCTTGATACCAGTCACCGCAGCATTGGGTGACAATACTTCCACAAAGGAACCAGCCTGGAATACTAAACCATTGCCTTCAGGTTCCAGAGTAAAATCTTTTTCCTTGTTGTTGGGCATGATGATGTCACCTTCCAGCTTCCATCCATCAATATGACCTTTAAAGGTCATTACCTGACCATTCAACGACAGCTTACCGGAATATGTATTGCCGCTTCTGTTGTCCGCCTGCAATGTGATTTTTTCACCGGCCCATTTTGCACCGAGATTCGGAAAAGGTATTTTCTGCAAACGCCCGATATCATTCCCCATTTGGAACAGACCGTCAGACTTAAAAGTAAAGGCGAAACTATTCCCTGGGTTTACGGTGACGGTACCAATCAACAACGCACCATTCCTTTTAAACGTTACCGGGCGATTCAT
>JAEENR010000095.1 GCA_016283885.1 Verrucomicrobiota bacterium | reverse complement strand
CCCATCGCCAAAGATACTCGACGGGAAGATAAAGCCAGAGAGGATCTTAAAAAATTCCTGGGACTATAATAAATGAAATCCTATTTTTTCTCATTCATCATTATTTGTTCACTTATTATCTCTGCCAGTGCCGGAGAATGGTATCCGGGACGCATTCTGGTAAAACCTAAAAACGGAACATCTCTGGCTCAATCAGAAGCATTCCACAAAACTTGCGGAACAAAAATAAAAACCATCCTCATGGCTGGGGACTATCCGTGGCAGGTCATCGAATTTTCCCCTTTGGACAGTGTTCCGGAAAAGGTCCAGCAATATATTAAAAGCGGTTTATTTGAACATGCTTGTCCGGATTACCTGGTAGAACCGGCAGTTTTACCTAATGATCCTTATACGCAAGATTCCGATAATTACTCCTATCATATTCCTTTGATCGGCGCTACTGTCGCCTGGGATCATGTACGTGAGGCTCCCAATATTGTTATCGGCATGGTGGACAGCGGTATCCTCTATACACATGAGGACCTGCAAAACAGCCTCTGGGTAAACACCAAAGAAATACCCGGCAACGGTATTGATGATGACAAAAATGGTTATATTGATGATATTTACGGCGTAGATGTCAGCGGTGTGATCAGCGGAGATCCTCTGGATACGGTAGGACATGGAACTCATATTGCCGGAATCCTGGGCGGTACAGGAAATAACAGTAAGGGCATCGCAGGTATTACATGGAATACAAAAATCATGGCCTGCAAATTTATGACTAAAACAACCGGCTCTATCAGCGGAGCTGTTGCCGGTATGGTCTATGCCCGAAAAAATGGTGCCCATATCCTCAACCTCAGCTGGACAGTCTCCACTGATGAAAAGATACTCCAAGAGGAGTTAAAAACTTTGCAATCCAAAGGAATACTCGTTGTCTGCGCAGCCGGTAACCATAGCAGTGATTTATCAAAAAACGCTCAATATCCCGCCTGTTATTCCACTAAGTATCAGAATATCATCTGTGTAGGTAACTCTAATTCTTCTGACACAAAATATAACAGTTCCAACTATAGTCCGATTTATGTTCAGCTTTTTGCACCCGGCACTAGTATCTATTCCACCTATATCGGGAGTAACAGCAAATATTCCTCTCTGAATGGAACTTCTATGTCCACACCGATGGTAACAGCGGCTATAGCTTTATATATGCGGCTCCATCCATCTGCTAACTGGAAAGATATAAAGAGTGCGCTGCTCAATTCTGTTGCAAAGAAAGAATCTCTTGCAAACTATTGCAGTACAGGAGGACGTTTGGATGTAGGCAAGTTTATCACGGGAAAAACAACACCTTCCATTACTTGGAAGACTCCAACCCCTATTGCTTTCGGCACACCCCTTTCCTCCGCGCAACTGAATGCCACTTCAAAAATCAACGGCAATTTTACCTATAATCCCTCTACCGGAACTGTACTGGATGTCGGCAAACATATCATTACCGCCACTTTTATTCCTTCTGATGTAAGTTCTTATTCAGTAAACGAATTTGGAGTCACCATGCAGGTCAACAAAGCCCATCCGGCTCTTGTGTGGAATGATCTCGCCCCCATTATTTACGGAACACCTCTTTCATCCGCGCAGCTTAACGCAACCGCAAATGTATCAGGTACTTTTGATTACACCCCCGGTGAAGGAACCATTTTGCCGGTTGGAACAAACTTTCTTAGTGTAAAATTCACTCCAACAGATGCTAATCATTATTTCCCGGGAAATCTTACTAATTCACTGGTTGTCCTCGAACCGCCGCAGCCCTCTTCTCCTGCATTGGTTATAAACTCAAAATCAAAAACAAGCATCACTTTCTCCTGGCAGCAGGAATCATTAGGGGGATATTATGTTTATCTGCTTCAGCAATCTCCTTTCGCCGAAGGTCCCTGGACCACAATAGAATCGGCAACATCCCCTTATACCGTCACTATTGGTCCCGATGATTTATTCTTCCGTCTGGTCGTTGTTCCAAAAGGAAGTGAATAAATAACAGAGAATAACGTCTAATTTAGCGGGTAACAGCGGTGGAAACCATGTTCTCAAACTTCGCTCGAAGTTCACTGGATCAATGAATGATCCTCTTCGCTGAGAGTTAAGTGAAAAATTTTAAAGCCGCTCTATTGCCAACAGCAGGGAAAGTTGGTAGGATAAGCGGGATATTATTGTAGTAATTACAAGAGTATATGAAGATGCAAAAGGTTAGAATGTTGAGTGTTGCGGCTCTGTTTGCCGCCCTGTCTTTTACAGTGAATACAAGCGCAGCGGATTTGGAAGCCCTTCCTCTGCAGCTGCCCAAGCCCTCTGAGCAGGGTACCCCCAGTGATATTGAACTGAGTGAATATGTGGAAAAACCTACGGGTAAACCTCGTCCGGCTTTCATGGCTCCTAAAGGTGTCAAGAATATCGCACTCGGTAAGAAGGTCACCAGCAGTGATGATTCTCCTCTGGCCGGTACATTCGATTTAATCACAGACGGCAACAAAGAAGCGACTGATGAATTTCTTGAATTGCACCGCAAACCGCAATGGGTCCAACTGGATCTGGAGAAACCCTATCCTCTTTCGGCCATCGTGATATGGCACAGCTTTGCTACTCCGCAGGTCTATCGCGACATCGTCGTGTTGGGCTCTGACGATCCGGAATTCAAAGAAGGTGTCACTGTGTTCTATAACAATGACTATGACAATAACTTGAAGCTCGGCGCAGGCAAAGATCTGGAATACTTTGAAACACACGAAGGCCGCCTGATCGATTGCAAAGGCAAGAAAGTCCGTTATATTCGTATGTACAGCAACGGCAGTACGTTCAGCAAACTGAACCGTTACACCGAAGTTGAAGTTTGGGCAACAGAAGAATAATTTAAATAATTTTAACAAGTCCGGAGCAGAGATATACTTTGCTCCGGCATTATTGAAGATGAATAAAATTACCTCTTTATTAACGATTGCCGCGACCGCGGCGCTGATTTCAGCTCCTTTCACCGGTACAGCTGAGGATATGGAAAGACTGGAGCTCAAGCTCCCCATCCCTGCTTTCATGGGTACCCCTACCGATGTACCCGATGACGAACATCTGGAGAAACCCTCCGAGAATCCTCGTCCGGCTTTCATGGTTCCCAAAGGCTGCAAAAATCTGGCTCTGAAAAAGAAAGTCACCGGCAGCGCTGAAGAACCCAACAGCGGCAGCTATGATCTGGTCACTGACGGCAATAAGGAATTCAGCGATGATACTTTCCTTGAATTGCCCCGCAGAACACAATGGATCCAAATCGATCTGGAAAAACCCGCCAAGCTGTACGCTATCGTTGTTTGGCACGCCCACAATACTCCGCATATCTATCGCGATGTGATCGTGCAGGTCTCCAATGATCCGGAGTTCAAAGACAAAGTCACCACTGTTTATAACAACGACTATGACAATAGTTCCAAGCTGGGCGAAGGCAAGGATCTGGAATACTACGAGAGCTATGAAGGTCGTCTGATCGACACCAAAGGTGTGGAAGCTCGTTATATCCGCTTGTACAGCCGCGGCAGCAGCTATAGTGGTATGAACCGCTATATCGAAGTCGAAGCTTGGGGTAAATAACAATTTTTAGGAGAGACAAGTTGTGAGCCGTCTTTGGCAAACTTGTCTGATTCTGATCATTTTGGTCGCTGTGGCAGTGCCTCTTCGTTGGGCAAATCTGGCACAGCGACCTTTTCACGCAGATGAATCGGTTCAGGCAATGAAGTTTCGGACTTACTGGAAAACGGGAGTCTATAAATACAACCCTAATGAATTCCATGGTCCCTCTTTTAATTATGTCAGTATCCCCATCCAATGGTTTTCTAAACAAGATATTGATACTGAAAATGAAGCCGTACTTCGGAGTGTTCCGGCGGTCTTCAGTCTGATTTCGATTTGTTTGCTTTTTCTGTTTCGGAAAGCTTTGGGACGTTCCGGGACTCTGCTATCCGGTATTCTGCTGGTCGTAAGCCCTTCGCTTCTTTTCTACAGCCGGTATTATATCCACGAAACAGAGCTATTTACATTTTCACTTTTATTTTTAGGTTCTCTCTGGTGCTACACACAAACCGGGAAACGACGCTGGATCCTGACCTCCGGCATCGCCTTAGGGTTGATGTATGCCACAAAAGAGACTTTTGTTTTCAATGTGGCGGCAGCAGTCGGCGGATTGTTCATTCTGCTGGGATTAGAGAAATTTAAGGGTGCTCCTGTTCTTTTTTTGAAGAGGATCCCTCTGACTCATTGGCTGCTGGCTTTCTTCGGATTGATCATAACAGGACTTTTATTCTTCACTTCTTTTTTCACCAACTGGGCCGGGCCTATTGATTCTCTTCGCACCTATATGCCCTGGCTCAACCGGGCCGGAGGTCAGTCTCCCCATATATGGCCATGGCACTATTACCTGCAAAGATTTTTCTGGTTCAGCAAAGACGGTGGTCCTCATTTCACAGAATTGTTTATCCTGCTGCCGGCTGTACTGGGCATCTGGGCCGGATTCAAAGATCATTTCTCCCCTGCTGTCCGGCGATTCTCCATTTTTTTGGGCAGTTATACTCTGCTGCTAGGCATCATTTATTGCGTTATTCCCTATAAAACTCCCTGGTGTTTTATTTGCGTGATGCAGGGATTTATCCTTCTGGCAGGCATTGGCACTCATTACGCGATCACAGCATGGAAAAACGGTGTAGCCAGAGCGTTCGTCTGTTTGGTTCTCGTTGCAGGCAGTGTTCACCTTTTGGGACAGGCCAATCAGTTGAATAAAGAATATTACGAAGAATCCAAAAATCCGCATGTTTACGCTCACACGATTTCGGATGTGCGGAATATCGTCCGCACCGTTGAGAAATTAAGCAGCATCCATCCTGATGGAGAGAAAATGCTGATCCAGGTCATCACCAAGAATGGCGACTGCTGGCCTCTGCCCTGGTATTTGAGAAAGTTTGATGATACAACAGGATGGTACAGCAATGTGCCGCAGGATCTTCGGGCTCCTGTCCTGATCTTCTCGCCCAATTTTGCGTCTCTTATCAAAGAAAGAACTGAAAACGCCGAGTCTTTAGATAAAACTCCGCATTATAAATACGCGGGGTTCTATGGATTCCGTCCGGGAGTTTTTTTACAGATCTATGTAGAAGAAAAACTATGGTCCGAATATGTCGCTAAAGGACTGGCGGCAGATGATGACGAGGACGAAGATGAATAATTTTTGATCGACCTTCATCAATGAATATACAATTAGTTTAAATATGCGCCGCTGTTTGCTCACGATATTAGCAGGATTTTTCAGTCTCACCTTAGTATTCGGTGAAGAATTCCTCATAGAAGATTTCAACTCTACTCCTCAAAAAACATGGAAATTCTGGAATGGAAATGAATTCCCCGGAGCTGAAGGACATTTTGAGATACTGTCAAAAAATGGCACGGACAAGTGTGGAAAACTGTCCTTTGATTTCTCTAAAGGCGGGGCTTATGTCTCCGCTGAATGCCAGCTTCATGATGACAGATGGAAAGAATCGGACCCACTGACAGGTATCACTTTTGACCTTTTTAAGCCGGAAGGAGTCCGTGTCAAGATCCGTCTGACAGACAGCAGCAACCAAACTTTTCAAAAAGAAATCCGCGCAGCCTCTGACCGATGGAGCAAAGCCTATACCTCTTTGGATTTTTGGGAAGATTCCTGGGGCGGTAAAAATGACCGTATTTTTCATGGTCTGCCTACCCGATTGTCCATCTTGGCGGATAAACTCCAGATCAAACGCGGGGAGATTTTATTTGATAACATCAGATTGTCATCCGGAGTTCAGGAAAATGAAGTTCAACTGGAACATTCTTTCAGGAAAATAGTACCGGCTCAGTCCTGGTGGTGCGAAAATGGAGAATGGAAACCTGATACCGGAGAATTGAAGCTGAAGTTTTCTCAAAACAAGCACTCCGCGTCTTTAAATTTTCCGGCCCGCACTTTACCGGGAACCCCTAAAAAGATCATCTTGCGCGGTAAAGGTTCCGTGGATGGATTGAAAGTTACTTTCCATACCCATACTCACTTCATGACCTTCTTAAAAAGGGACATTTCCCCAACCGCCGCGAATGATGGGTTTGAATTTGTCACAGCGACTCCGCCCGGAAATGACTGGAACTGGGCCGGAGGCGAGAATGACGGCAAGATCCATGGCCCAATGCGCCTAGGACGGATCGACTTTACGTGCACTCAAGCAAGCGAGATCTATCTAAAAGATGTTGATATTATTCTTGTCACCACCGCACCCAATGATTCCATCCTGATGCAATACGCGGAAACTCTCTCTGATAATGAGAATATCCATTTTATTTGGAACGGGCAAGTCGTCTCATCCAAAGCGATAAAAGGCGATCTGCTCTGTACTCTCAAAAGTTGGAATGGAGAGACACTGCAAGAAACTAAACGTTCCATCACTATTCCCGGCGACCTGGATAAAACTTCTGAAACATTTACATTCCCCGTTCCGCAAAAACTCAACTTTGTGGAGGCTTGTTTTATCTTTTCCGCGCCGGGTTTGAATGAAGATGAGATCTACAGCACCTGGCTGGGAGATTTTCCGCGCAATACGGATTTCACCAAGGATATGGATTCCCCCTTCGGCATGGGCGTGTATTTATACCGTCTGCCGATGGATCAAATGGAAACCGTCGCGCGCAAGGCCGCTGAAGCCGGGGTGAAATGGACACGAGAGGAATTCAACTGGAGCATCCTGCAACCCCGCAGAGGTGATTATAACTGGGCACATTTTGACCATTTAGTGGATGTCGCGGAAAAATACGGTATTCAAGTCTATGGCATCACAGCTTATTGGAGCGGCTGGACCAAACCTTATACAGAAGAAGGCATCCAGGAATATCTGGAATATCTGAAAGCCTGTGTCACCCGATATAAAGGCCGTATCCATCACTGGGAAATCTGGAACGAGCCAAACATTTTCTTCTGGCAGGGTCCTAAAGAAATGTACACCGATCTGCTCCGGCGATGCTATCAGATGATCAAAGAAATCGATCCCGATATCCAGGTACTGGGACTCTCCACAGCTGGTATTGACTTCGATTTTATTGAAACCAATGTCAAAAAAGAAGCTCCGTTCGACATTTTGACGATCCATCCCTATCGTTCCATATTAGCTGAAGATACCTTTATCGAAGACCTCCAAAAAGCCGACAAACTCGTACAAATGCCTGATGGATCTCATCGTCCTATATGGAATACGGAAATAGGCTGGGCAACTCATACGGAACATCCAATCGTGAGACAGGATTTTGTCCCCCACTCGGAGCGGAAACAGGCAGAACTCCTGGCCCGAACGCATCTCACTACGATCGCTTCCGGGGTCAACCCCAAGAATTTCTGGTATAACTTCCGCAACGACGGAAACGATCCCTGGTATTTTGAATTTAATATGGGGATCACACGTCAGGATTTTTCTCCCAAACCGGCTTACGCTGTTTTCTCGACCATGACTTCTATCCTCAAAGGAACTTCTTTCAAGGAACTTGAAACCAGAGAGGATAATACTTATATCGCGACCTTTGAAGGCTCCAGGAAACAAGTCAAAGCCGTTTGGAATCCTCAGCAGAAAATAACACTTTCACCGGAAGACGCGGAATTCGCCTGCGATATCAAAATGAATGCCATTGGTGAACTTCTGCCAGGCCAAAAGATCATTGTCCCCAAAGGTCCTCCGGTCTATCTGATTTCCAACAAATAATAATGGAACGACTGAATCATATTTTAAAACGAGTCCTTTTCCTGATACCCCTCATACTGGTGATCAGCTTCCTGGCTTTCTGCTTGGTACGGGTAGCTCCGGGGGGGCCCTTTGACTCCGAACGCAAACCGGCCTCGAAAGAAATCGAAAAGAATCTGGCGGCACGCTATCACCTGGATCAGCCGGTCTGGAAACAATACCTGTATTTCCTAAACGGGATCGCGCATGGCGATCTGGGTGCTTCCCTGAAATACCGCAACCACACCGTCACGGATATCATCAAACAAGGGCTGCCCATCTCCATGATGCTGGGGCTCTTATCCTTTGGGCTGGCACTGGGGATCGGTGTCCCATTAGGATTCATCGCCGCGATCCGGAAAGGGACCTGGGTGGATTATTCCGCCACTTTGTTAGCACTGGCCGCGATCTGCGTGCCGGGATTCATTCTGTCCCCCATGCTGATCCTGATTTTTTCTATATATCTGGGGATATTCCCTGTCGCGCTTTGGGGAAGTTTTTCGCACATCGTCCTGCCGGTATTCGCGCTGGGTATCTACTTTTCCGGTCGTGTCGCGCGTTTGACACGGGAAGGAATGATCACGGCTTTGCAATCGGATTTCATCGTCACTGCCAGAGCAAAAGGACTCTCTGATTTTTCAATTTATTTCAAGCATGCGCTGCGTCTGGGTATCCTTCCGGTACTTTCTTATTCAGGCCCGCTTCTGGCAGATCTGCTGACCGGGTCTTTCATTGTCGAAAACATTTTTCAAATTCCCGGCATTGGAGTTTTCATGGTCAATTCTTCCCTGAATCGTGATTATACGATGGTGGTAGGCTTGGCATTGGTTTACTCCATCCTTCTGCTTTTTTTGAATTTGTTAGTAGATATCCTCTACAGTTACCTGGATCCACGTATCAAACTGCAATGAGCCGCATCATATCTCCATCCCTGCTCGCGTTCAGACGATTCAAAAAGAACCGCCTGGCAGTCATCAGCGCGGTTTATCTGGTCTTACTGCTGATCTTTATATTGATTTATCCATTTTTTTCGGACGTAGATCCCAATGAGACCTCGGAATTTATCAATACAGCACCCAGCTTGTCGCATCTGTTTGGCACGGATGACCACGGTCGTGATCTCTTCTCCCGCACTCTGTACGGGACACGCATTTCGTTCCTGGTCGGTTCTGTGGGAGCCTTAGTCAGTTTGGTGATCGGAGTCCTCTGGGGTGCCACCGCCGGTTATCTCGGCGGAAAAATAGACTCCATCATGATGCGCTTTGTGGATGTTCTCTATTCCCTTCCCTCCATCGTCTTTGTTATCGCGCTGATGACTTCCCTGGAAGGGATCACTCAGCAATGGTTTTCCGAAACCGGCCTCCTTCATGGGAACTCCGGGCATATCGTGCGGATGCTTTTCCTTTTCATCGGCTTAGGCGCGGTCTCCTGGCTCACCATGGCACGCATTGTCCGTGGCCAGGTCCTGTCTTTGAGGGAAATGCCGTTTGTGGAAGCAAGCAAGATTTTAGGAGCCAGTCATTTGCGTATCATCCTCCGTCACATCATCCCCAATATCGCGGGAGTCGCCATCGTGTATCTGGCGTTAACCGTTCCGGCTATTATCCTGAATGAATCCTTCCTCAGCTATCTGGGCATCGGCGTACAGCCGCCGCAAGCCAGCTTAGGTTCCCTGATCGCCGGCGGCGCGGGGCAGATCAATCCTCTCAAAATCTATTGGTGGACAATCTTTTATCCCACAAGTTTACTGGTTACGGTGCTGCTTTCCCTTAATTTTTTGGGAGACGGACTCCGGGACGCTCTTGATCCAAGAAACGTAAAGTAAAGGGAATCAATCAGATAACCCACATATTTCACTCTAAAGTTTTTTATGGACTTGCGAGTCTCTTTTACAGTAGAATGGGGGTGCCATGAGGGTGCTTTATCTGAATGGGCCAAATTTGAATATGCTGGGAGTGCGTGAGCCTTCCATTTATGGGACGCTTTCGCTGAGTGATATTGAGCAAAAAGTGAAGAAAAAAGCTTCCCAGTCCGGCATTGAGGTAGAGTTCCGGCAGAGCAATCATGAGGGCGTATTGGTTGATTGGATACAACAAGCTCTGGGTGAATTTGATGCGATTGTTCTGAACGCGGGTGCCTATACCCATACGAGTGTCGCGATACGTGACGCGATCAAGGGGTCCGGCATTCCGACTGTGGAGATCCATCTGTCGAATGTTTTTTCGAGAGAGGATTTTAGACACAAATCCTATTTATCACCCGTATGTATTGGGGTGATATGTGGTTTTGGTGCAGAAAGCTACACATTAGCATTAGATGCTATAGCGAATTTTAAGAAAAAATAATCAGTTTGCCCCTGCGGCAACAAACAATTGCCAGGGCATTATTATTTTGGATATTAAAGACATTAAGTCCATAATTGATTTGATGAAGCTGAATTCCCTCTCGGAGTTCGAGCTGGAGAAAGAAGGCTTCAAAATAAAACTCAAACGCTCGATAAATGGAACAGAAGATGAGACTTCCGTGGAAAAGGCACCTTTGCCTCATCCGCAAAAATCTCATACTCCTGTCGCGGAAACAGGCAGCGCGGCTCCTTCCAAAGATCCTGTATTGGTTGATATAAAGGCTCCGATGGTAGGTACTTTTTATCTTTCTCCGTCTCCTGAATCCGCTCCTTATGTTGAGAGAGGCTCGCAAGTCAACCCGGATACAGTCGTGTGCATCGTTGAGGCTATGAAGGTCATGAATGAAATCAAAGCCGAAGTGCGGGGCACTGTCGTGGAAGTAGCGGCAACCAATGGCAAACCGGTTGAATTCGGCCAAACTCTTTTCAGGATCAAACCTAATTGATTTCAGCCATTTGATGGTAACCGGTCTTAAAGTCAAATAGCTGGTTCTTATGTTTGAAAAAATCCTTATCGCGAATCGTGGAGAGATTGCGGTGCGTATCATTCGCACCTGCAAGGAGATGAATATCCGCACGGTAGCCGTTTACTCCGAAGCGGATGCCAATTCCATGCATGTCCAGCTGGCGGATGAGGCTATTTGTATCGGCAAAGCCCCCGTATCCGACAGCTATCTCCGGATCGACCGCATCATCAGCGCCGCGGAAATCACTGATGTGGACGCGATCCATCCGGGATACGGGCTTCTTTCGGAAAACGCCCACTTCGCGGATGTTTGCGAAAACTGCAATATCAAGTTCATTGGTCCCAGCTCGGATGCCATGAACGCTCTGGAGGATAAAGCGCTCAGCCGTCTTCTGGCCAAGAAGGCCGGCGTTCCTATCCCGCCGGGATCAGACGGGACTGTGGACAACCGCGAGGACGCTCTGGATATCGCGCACAAGATCGGATACCCTGTCCTGATCAAGGCTGTGGCAGGCGGCGGCGGATGCGGTATGCGCATCGCCCACAATGATATTTCTCTGGTCAATAATTTCTATGCCGCCAAGACGGAAGCGGAAAAAGCCTTCGGGAACAGCGGCGTTTATATTGAAAAATTCATCGAGGTCTCTCACCATGTTGAGTTTCAGATCCTGGCCGATAACAAGGGAAATGTCGTTCATCTGGGCGAGAGAGACTGTTCCATCCAGCGCCGGAATCAAAAGCTTTTGGAAGAGACTCCTTCTCCCCTGATAGATAACCGCTTCAAAGATCTGCGCAAGAAAATGAGCCGCGCCGCTATCGCTATTGCCAAAGCGGCCAATTATACCAATGCCGGCACGGTCGAATTCATCGTGGACGAGAAAGGGAATTACTACTTCCTGGAGATGAACAAGCGCATTCAGGTGGAGCATCCTATCACTGAAGAAGTCACCGGAGTGGACATCGTTCGCGAGCAAATATCCATCGCGGCAGACAATCCTTTAAGTTTCAAAGGCATCCAATCCAACGGACACGCCATTGAATGCCGCATCAACGCCGAAGACCCTCAAAACAATTTCCGTCCGCATCCCGGAACGATCAAAATGCTTTACACTCCCGGCGGACGCGGTGTGCGCTTTGACAGCCATATTTACGCAGGCTACAGCATTCCTCCCTATTATGATTCCATGCTGGGCAAACTGATCGTCTGGGGCAAAGACCGCCCCGATGCCATCAGCAGAATGTCGCGCGCGCTGAGTGAGCTGATGATCACAGATGTCAAAACAACAGCTAATTTCCTGCAAACGATCCTCACCAATCAACAATTCCTCAGAGGTAATTATACCACTAATTTTGTGGAGAAACTTCTCAAGGAAAGCTCTAATTGATTTGTAAAGAACCACAGATAGACACGGATATACACAGATATTTTTATTTAATAACAAAAAGATAAACCGTAGAGACGCGCGACCCGCGCGTCTCCTTCGTAAAGTCCTGAAAGGACGGCCAGATTACAGGCAGGGATGAAGCGAAGCGAAATCCCTGCAACGATGTCAACAACTGTTTAAGTCCCGAAGGCGACGACAGACAAAAAACTACTACCTTCATAATAAAATATCTGTGCATATCTTTTCAATTCGCTCTGTCGTCCCGTCGGGACTTTGATTGGCGGGGGAACCGTTACCGGGGGTTACGCTTCGCTCACCCCCGGCTGTAATCGGATCGCCCCGTCGGGGCTTTTCAATGAACCCCTTTGCAGGGGTTTTCATAATGAGCCGTGCATACACGGCTCTGCATTGGATAGATAAAAAAATCCCCGGCGGAATGGACCGTCGGGGATCTTTGTTTTCAGCTCAAAAAGCCTCTATTTCACCGGAGCCAGCGCCACACGGAACCCGCAACCGTAGTCGCTGAGGCTGGGGCTGAGGTTGTTCCGATACGCCGAACGGCAGCCGAGCGCGTAGGTGCCCCAGCAGCCGCCGCGCAACACACTCCTCTCTCCTGTCTCCGGTCCCACGGGATCTGTCACAGATGAAGTCGGATAATCTCCCTCCCAGTTCAGACACCATTCTTTCACATTTCCGTGCATGTCATACAATCCCCAGGCATTCGGCTTTTTCTGCCCTACCGGATGTGTCTCATCACTATTGCCGAAATACCAGCCCACTTTGTCCATTTCGGAACATTGATACTCATCTGACAGATTCTTTCCGTTGTTCAGGGCAGTGGTCGTTCCGGCACGGCAGGCATATTCCCACTGCGATTCAGTCGGCAGGGTGTATTCATACCCCTCCGGCAATCGGCCAGCCGCTCTCTCGATCTCGGTCAATTTCTCACAGAATTCCATCGCGTCAAACCAGCTCACCTGTTCCACCGGCAGATCGGCTCCTTTCCAATAGGAAGGATTCTTCCCCATGACGGCTTCATACTGCGCCTGGGTCACCTCATATTTGCCCAGCCAGTAGGCTTTGGTCAATGTCACTTCGTGCTGGGTTTCATCATTCTTCCTGCCCAGTTCGTCTTTGGGGCTGCCCATCAGGAAGGTGCCCGGATTGATCCCGATCATATCCAGTTCCACATCACCCGGCAGCGTGATCGTCCTGTTCTTGACCCAAACCGGAGCCAGCGCCACGCGGAAACCGCGTCTGCTGCTGTCAAATTCAGGATCAGCATAGCCCCGGTACGCGGAACGGCAGGCGTTCGCTTCGTTGCTCCAACAGCCGCCGCGCAGAATACGGCTGGAGCCTGTGCCCGGCCCTATGGGATCCATTACCTCTGAATCCGGATAATCGGGGTCATACCAATCCAAACACCATTCATGCACATTCCCGTGCATATCATAAAATCCCCAGCGATTCGGCTCTTTCTGGCCTACCGGATGAGTTTGTTTTTCACCGTTGATTTTACTATTATAGTAATACCAACCCACTTCATCCATTTCGGGACATTCTCCTCCATCAGACAGATTCATTCCGTTGTTCAGCGCTGTCGGCCGTCCGGCACGGCAGGCACATTCCCACTGCGCTTCGGTCGGCAGGGTGTATTCATACCCTTCCGGCAGACGGCCCGCGGCACGCTCCTGCTCCGTCAGCTTGGCACAGAACGTCATCGCGTCATACCAGGTCACCTGTTCCACCGGCAGATCGGCTCCTTTGAAGTAAGAAGGATTCTTGCCCATGATGGCCTCATACTGCGCCTGGGTCACCTCATACTTGCCCATCCAGTAACCGCGTGTCAGTGTCACCTGATGCTGAGCTTCATCAATAAATCTGCCCAACTCACCCTTCGGGCTGCCCATCAGGAATGTACTATCCGAGTTGATCCAGTTTATGTCCAGACTCACCGTACCGGACAAGGGAATGGTGGCATTTTCACCGGGTATCAGCGAATCACCGGGCTGATCTTCCTCGTCTTTGCTGCAAAAGAGCATTTTTTTGGCATCCTCCACCGGAACATAATAAGGGCTGGTCGCGCCCTCGACCTTTGTCCAGTTCACACCATCGGTGCTTTGATACAATACACCGGTGTAAGTCAGTTTCAATTCCAGGCTGTAGTCAATGGTCGGCTCCGCCGCGTACACCATAGCTCCCGTTAATGCCAGCCCCACCAGGCTGGATAATAGTTTGTCTCTCATGATTAAAATATGTTCCCGTTCAAGGGATATCCTTTCCAAAGATAGCACACATTTCCCGAAACAGCAAGGGAGAATGTATGATTCTGCCACCCCTTCAGGGTGGAATGTTAGTGTTTGCGCTACCGTGGGTTACGCTGCGCTCACCCCCGGCTAGGATCGTATCACCCCTTGCGGGGTTTCAGTCAGAATCCCTTCGGGATTGGATAACAATGGAGACACTGAGACGCGAGAATCTCGTGTCTCTACAGAACACTTTGTTATTCAATGAATTATCTGTGTCTATCTGTGTTCATCTGTGGTTCTTTTCATTCCATCTGTGGTTCTTTTTGGTGGATAAAATGCAGTGCCGCCAGAAGCAGAGCGGACAGCGCATAAGCAATGGCAAAATTCGGTGCCGCGTTCCATCCATAGACGGGATCCGCCCCTGTTTCCGTCAGTTGATAGGCGTGGATCACACCAAAGAAGGAAAGCACCGCGCCCACCGCAAGCCAGGCCGCCGCCTTCAGGAAAAGGCGGTCAATGCAAAACGCGAACACAGCCGATAAGATGATCCCTGTCAGGATGAAACCCTGATCCAGGGCAAGGAGTCCGAAAATATAGAGATCGCTCCCAAAACGGGAAGCAATTTCCGGGAAACTGGCCCCGCAAGTACTGATCGTGGTCTTGATCAGCATCAGTGCCCAGCTGGCAATACAAGGGATCATGCCGATGGTGACCGCCATCGCGTGACGTTTCGGAGTGGCCTGGTAAGCCTGAGCGTTGATGATGAGGCCGATCCAGAGCAATATCCCCAGCAGGATCTCAAGGGGGATCAGTTTCAGGATCAATGTCATCCCGCCTACTAAAATGAGCACCGTCACCACGACCGCATTCAGAACGGAATATCCGTGGCGCGCCCCCATCTGCTTCCAGGCTGGATGCCCGATATAAATAGTCGTAGGAAAAGGACTTCCAAAAATCGCAGCGGCAATGCTGCCCAATCCGTTGATCAGCAGACTGGAACGGGTCTCAAAGTGATCTCCGCCGGCATCCGCGCTCTCCAGATTCTCTAGTGAGCCGATCACGCTGAACAATGCCATCGGGATAATGACCGAGAGGAACTTCCAGCCGCCGCCGTTGAGGATAAAGTCAAACAGATCACCCACGACCGGAATGGGATAGTAAAAAGCAGGCTTCCAGACTTCCGTGGAAGGCGTAAAGAAATCAAACCCTAAAACCTTTGTTCCCCAGGCAATAATAACACCCACCACCAAAGCAACGATGCCGCCCGGAATACGTTTGGGGAAACGCAGATTCGACGCGTAAGCCGCGATCATCAAAAACGCCGGCGCGACCGCGATGACGGGATTGGCAAATATCTGGAACAAAAACCCCATCGCGATGAACGTGATACCGACCCCTGCCAGACAGGAAAGCAAAGCCGCCCGCGGTGTATTCCGGCGCAGCCAGTCACAGCAGAAAGCCCCTATCGTCTCAAAAACGCCGCTCAGCAAACACGCAAAAACACCTGCCTTCCAAGCCAGAAGGGGGTCATTCGTCTGCAAATAGACCGGCAGCATGATCAGGAACGTGAAAGAAACGATCGTCGTCGTATTGAGCCCGTAAGGCAGAGCCGTCACATCAGGATTCCCCGTGCGGAGCGCCAGCTTGCGCGCCTGCCAGGCATAGAACAGATTACCGACCACCAGAGACACAGCGGCTCCCGTCATGATGCGTGAATTGCTAAAATCCGCGGACATTCCGCACAATG
>JAEENR010000094.1 GCA_016283885.1 Verrucomicrobiota bacterium | reverse complement strand
CTTAGGATTGTTATCCATATATTCAAAAGTCAGATGGTGTTTTCCTTTTTTGAGCTCGGACACGGTCATCATCATTGGACCCGTAGAAGTTACAACAGGATCATAAAGATCTATCGGTTCTCCGATTTTCTGTCCATCCAGATAAACCTGAAAAATTCCATAGTCGGGAGCTTTGGTCAATGCCAGTCTGACGAAATAGTTTTGGGTCTTTTCCACCTGGAATTCAACTGTAAGTTTTTGTCCTTCTTTGGCATCTCTCCACCACAAATGTTCATCCCGACTCCATTCACCTTCTGTGAATCCGGACATGTCCTGAACTGTACACTGCCCTCCGGTACAGGAAACGACCCTCAGAGACTCACCTTCGATAGCGCCTTTGATTCCATTCGAGGGCAGCGGATACCAATATCCCAACCTTTCCTCCACGGGAACAGCCTGATAGGGATCTTTCCCGCCCGGAGCCTGGTACCAATAAACTGTTGCTGCGTAAAGTGTAGGACGATCATTCGGGAAATACTTTTCGATATATCCCTGAAATTGAGTCTGGAAAGGGATATTGTCGGCTATATGCCAGCGATTTACAGAAACATGTCCTTTATTCTTGGTACAAAGCGTCTGATTATGCAATCCATGCTGGAAAAGTACCGAATCACACCAAGCATATCCAAAATAATCCTCTGAGCCGGTACCAAAAGTAGAGGGAAATGGTTCTCCGTCCACAAAGAACTTCTCATCTCCTTCTCCCCACCAGCTTCCTTTGGGGTTCCAAACATGAAGCATCACTCCGCAAAAACGGCCGCGTCCTTCTGTTATCAGCAATGGCCAGTCTATCTGGCGCTCAGGAGATTCCAGCAGAAAGACATCCCGATGCCATTTGGCATGGAAGCGCCCCAGTTTTTCGATAGGCCGGGTCAGAGCGGAATGCTCCACACGTATAAAAACGACTTGGGAACTGTTCCCTTCATTGAGAATCTCCACCTTGGCGGATTTTTCAAACGGCATATACCAGTAAGAATACCACTCCTGATCTATCAAACCACAAGTAAGCGAACGATATTCATTAGCACCCGGTGCAGTCCCGAAGAAATCCCCAATGGGCACCCAGACCGCAGGTTCCTTGTCATCATCCCAAGTGATTCTGAGGATGAGTTCACGCAATGTATTGCGCACTATCTCCTCGTCCGCATCCAGTTTGATCTTCGTGCGCAATGCGGTAATGGCCCGCGGTCCCTTCAATCTTGCAACAGTCAAACAATCACCCGGAGCCAGATTCACGTCCAGAATACCTTCTTTTTTATTCTCCGCGTAAACAGGTTTCACGCCGCGGCTTTTGAGCGTTTCATTCGCGTTCATTAGTGCCAGCAGACTATCCGGATCCAAATCTCTGCTGAATGATGGGACACGTGTTCCCGTATCATAAAGACTGTAGGAGATATGGTAATAACTTCCCCAGCCTGGTTCCGCCACGATCTTGCACGATTTCTGGAACGGGATCGGCACATAGCAATTCCACCCCTTGGCTACAACATGATTCAGCTCAGAGTAATTAAAGGGAATCTGTGTGCAGTTAAAATATTCGGCAAAAGGTAGATCTACTGCTGGAACCGAAAATCCGTCAATGTAAATCTTCACATGTCCCTCACCCGGTGCCGCTGACCAGATCCGCCAGATACAGCCGGGCCCTTCCATTTCTCCCCAAACCTCTAAATCGCCTTCTTTGCGCAGACAACCATTGTTATCCCCATTCGCATCCCATGCCAAATAATATCCGTCTTCATACTTACTGGCACGGTCATAACTGGACCACTGGAGACATTTTTCCCCAGGAGTCGGCAGCACGGACAACTGTTCTAAATCGGTAATACGCTTGACCAGATCAGGATAAGTCAAAACCTGTTCCGCCTGAACACACAGCCAATATCCCGCGCAAAACAATAAAACGCTTACACACCATACTCTCTTACTCATGCGCATGAGCCTACCGCATACAGATGGGAGAATCAACCTTAATCTGGCGAAAAACAAAAGAGAGGAACACAATGTGTATTCCTCTCTTTCAATAATCAGAAAACCAATTAATTGGAGCTATTCACTTGCCAATTGGAGTCCTGTTTTACATACAAGGTCTGAGTTGGATAAGCGAACTCGATCTGTTCTTCATCAAACCGGTGTTTCAATTCCAGGTTCATGGATTCAATATTCTTCACATACAGAGCCCAGGCAATCGCCTTATTCCAGTGGACAACTTGGATATTCAGCGCAAAATCGTTGAATTTGTTAAAATTCACCACCAGATTCACAGTTTGAGGATTGTTCCTATAGACTTCCGAAACCAAATCAATGGCACGCTTCAGTTTGTCCGCTGATGTACCGTAAGTGACACCGATATTAATCTCGGTTTTGATCGACGGACGTTTGGAGATGTTCTCGATCAGGGTGTTGCAAATCGTCTTATTCGGAATAGATACCAGATAACCATCCAGAAAGCTGCGGATGCGGGTACTGCGCAAACCGATGGATTCAACCACACCGTCCCTGCCTTCCACCACGATGCGGTCACCCAGCTGGAACGGCTTATCCAGAAAGATCACGATCCCGCTGAACATATTATTCAGCAGATCCTGAAACGCCAAGCTGAACGCCAGACCACCGACAGAACCCACAGCCAGAACCGAAGAGATATTGATCCCCAAGTTGGATGTGATCATCAGCAAACTGACAAGAATGATAGCACATTTCACTACCCGGTTCAAAAGCGGTATCACCTGACTTTTGAACATGGGATCGATCTCTTTCTTCTGCCCCCATATAGCAAAATAGATATCTACCAGCTTGATAATGGTATACGTCACAGAAACCGCGACCGCCACCACCAAAACTTTGTTCAGCATCCCCATCATCCAGTCCGGCCAGTGATACACCGAGCTGCATAACTCCAAACCGATTTTCAGCAAGATCACAGACAGGATCAACTGAACCGGTTTGCACACATGGGCTAGAACGATCTGCGAAAGTTTACTTTCGTCTGTCTGGGGAAAGCATTTTCTTAAACGAGAAAAAAGGACAGCGACTATTACCTTCGCTACGATAAAAGCCAAAATCAGATAACTGAGGAAGCCCACGTACTGCCACAGAGGAATTCCACGGATTTCGGTGTCAAATCCCGGAATCATGTCTATGAAAAGAAGAAACAGCGCAACTGCTGTCCAGAGCACGTACTTATACTTCTTCATTCTGATATTATACTAAACTGAAAACAGTTTATTCGTGAATCGGCTGACCGCAGTGCATGCAGCGCTTGGCAGCGATGGGAATCTCGCCCAAGCATTCGGGGCACTTCTTGGTCGTCGGAGCTGCTGCAGCTTCTTTCTTGGTCAGATTGGTCAGCATATTGACCGGCTTCACAACGAAGAAGAAAATCGCAGCACCCACCAGGATGAAGGAGATAATTTCGTTGACCAGAAGACCATAACCGAATTCACTGCCGTTAATGTGGAATTTAAGCGCTGAGAAATCAGGCACTTTTGCGACTGCCGCAATCAGCGGGGTCAACAAGTTTGCAACGATAGAGCTGACGACCTTCTGGAACGCAGTGCCCATAACGACGCCAACCGCCAAATCAATGACATTACCTCTTAAGAGAAAATCTTTGAACTCTTTTAACATAACAACTTAGATATTAAATTTCTGCACCCTGCCGCGGTTTGACAATACCGCAACCCGAAATGCAGGTTGCTGAAAGGATTATCCAAAACCATGGAAGATGCAATCTTTTTTTTATGATAAAGAAAATTCTTATGCACAAAAAGTCAGCCTTAAAACCCAGTTTGTGCTTGGATAGAGTTTGTGTTTTTCACTGATCCGCAGATCCTGCACCCAGAAGATTTCCCCTTTTTGATCTTCAGCCAGCCAAAGCTGATGACGGCGATTCTTT
>JAEENR010000093.1 GCA_016283885.1 Verrucomicrobiota bacterium | reverse complement strand
TACGGACAGGAAAACAAATAAAAATAATATGATGCTAAAATTACCTATTCCCGTCATATTTTAAGTTATTTCCAATCAAATTATTTTATTATCAACATATAAACCCAAAACCGTTATTGGACCTTTTTAATCCTGATGACAGTTTTGGGTTTATCTTGAATAAAGCTCGATGTCCCTCTTTTACTGGAACATTTCATCACCGCTCTTGAATTCAAAGGCGGGATGGAAGTCGAACTTGACCGCGCCCACGGCGACACCTTCACCGGCGGCTTTCTTCATGCGGGCGATGCCTTCGTTGCCGAAACCGGCGCAAAGCTCGATGCCTGTGCAGCCTTTGGCGACCATTTCTTTGACGACTTCTTCGGCTTCGTCATAGGTAGCGCATCCAACGACGTTCATATTGATGTCGGTGGACTCGATGACAGCGCGGTTCACGCTGGGATCCAGACCCGGAGCCACATAAATGAAGGCGCATTCAAATTTCCCGGAAGCATCCTTCTTGTCGGCTTTGGCTTTCTTAGTGGTCTTCTTATTGGCTTTGAGACAGTCCAGATCCTGCGGCGCGGTGGTGGCCACATTGATCATACATCCGGAGGCCAGCAGAGCCGCTCCCAAAATCATAGGTAATAACAACAGTTTTTTCATATTTACGAAATAACTCCAGCCGTCAATCTAACATAAGAAAGAGGGCGAGTTCAATTTTCTTTTTCCAAAGAAAGACCGTTGTTTTCATTTTTAGCTTGTCGCGGGCGGACGGAAAGCCTACCTTTGTCCTTGTGAAGAAGATCAATTCTTTATTGGTAATCGCGTTATTAGCCAGTTTGAGTTTGACCGCTGGCTTAACAGGCTGCTGTGACAGCTGCAACAAGGGTCCTTCTGACCCGATAGAAGAACCGGTGGCAGTACCCTCCGCCAAACTGGGCGACAAGGCCCAGGCACTGACGATCTCCGAGTGGGTCAAGGGCAGCGCGGTGGATGTCACCGACGGCAAAAACATTTATGTGGTCGAGTTTTGGGCCACATGGTGCGGTCCCTGCCGGAATACGATCCCTCATCTGACGGAACTTCAGAAGAAGTATAAAGATCAGGGAGTCGTGTTTGTGGGCGTTTCCTCGGAAAAGTCGGAGGATGTAAAGCCCTTCGTTCAGGAAATGGGCGACAAGATGGACTACAATGTGGCTGTGGATAAGGATGATGCCACAGACAAAGCTTATATGGGAGCCTACGGTCAGAACGGCATCCCCTGTGCCTTCATCGTCAACAAGGAAAGCCAGGTGGTCTGGGTCGGTCATCCGATGGAAATGGAGACCCATCTCAAGGAAGTCGTTGAGGACAAGTATGATCTGGGTGCCGCGCTGAAGCTGGAAGAAGTCCGCGCCAATGTGGAGGGATACGCGGAACTGGCCGCGAAGAAAGATCCCAAGGCCGCGGAACTGGCAGAGAAGATCCTGCAGGAAGTCGGCACGGATAAGTCTACCATCAATGATATGCTGAACGCCGCCTATCATGCTCAGGATTTCGCGGTGCTGGACAAAGTGCTGGCCAAGATGGCCTCTCTGGATGAGGACTCGGCCAAACGCGCCAAGCAGATCGGCAGTCAGATCGCGGCCGAACGCGCGATGGGGGATTATATGGAAGTGGCCACCAAAAATGATGAGGCAGCCACGAAAGAGGCTGAAGCCAAACTCTTTGCAGCGCTGAAGGATAATCCGGAAGGTCTGATGATGATCGCCTCGCAGTTCACCGATATCGATAATATGGAAATGGCGGATAAGACGCTGGACGTTCTGGCCGCTGTGGATGACGAATGGGCCAAGAAAGCGAACCGTTTCCGCACGACTGTCAAGATCGGCTCGCTGATGGATAACTATGCGACTCTGGTGGAGGACAAGGATGCTGATGCCGTGAAGAGAGCCGCCGCCGAAAAAGAACTTTTGGAATATCTGGAGACCGATCCGAAGAGCATGGCTCAGGCCGCCTATTCCATCGTGATGCGTCTGGGCACCGCCGCCACACCGGAGTTCCCGCTCCAGCTGCTGGACGAGGCCGACAAACTCCAGACCGAGAAACCGACAGTCCCGAACGATTTCTATCGCGCGGCCATTTATATCCGGCTGGGTGATAAGGAGAAAGGCAGGGAATTCTCTCAAATGGCGCTGAATGCCATGGAGGATGAGAACATGAAGAAACAGATCTCTGCCTATCTGGAGACCCTTCTGTCCGCCAAGGAAGAAGAGGAAGCCAGAGCCAACTAACGGTTTTTTATAAAGTATTTGCAGGGGAGACGGCATCCGCGTCTCCCTTTTTTTATCGGAACGGGAAAATCTATTTTTGCAATTTTCACTTGAATCCGGGGCAAATTTGGCTAAAATGTGGGCGTTGTAATATCTGTATCTATGAAGATTGGAACGATTCAAGCAATAACGGCAGCGGCAGTCGTGGGCGCCAGCGCCCTGAGTCTGCAAGCTCAAACACGGGTCGAAGCACCCATGCCTTTTTTACACCCTCTGTTCTCGGATCATGCTGTGCTGCAGCGTGACGCGGACGTCCCTGTATGGGGATGGGCCAACCCCGATACCGAGGTGACCGTTGAATTCGCGGGACAAACAGTCAAAGCCAAGGCCGGTAAAGACGGCAAGTGGATGGCGACTTTAGCCCCGATGGGATACTCCGCCGAATCCCGCACCATGAAGGTGAGCGGCACGGCGAACAATCTGACTCAGACCGTTGAAGCCAAGGACATTCTGGTGGGTGACGTTTGGCTCTGCTCCGGTCAGTCCAATATGGAAATGGGCATCAAGAACTGCAATGCCCAGCAGGACATCGATTCGGCCAATTTCCCGAATCTCCGTCTGCTTTCCGTGCCCAAGAGCGTGCAGTACAAGCCGCAGTACACGGCCAAGATGTACTGGGCCCACTGCACACCGCAAAGCCTCTCCTCCATGGGTGACTGGGGCGGATATTCCGCGGCGGCATTCTATTTCGGCCGCGAACTGCACAAGACCCTCAATGTTCCCATTGGTCTGATCCACAGTTCCTGGGGCGGCACTCTGGCGGAAGCCTGGACCAGCCCTGAAGGTCTGAAACCTCTGAAAGATTTTGATGAACGCATCGCCGGCGCGGAAGCCGCCATCAAGGCCAACCCCGGCAATCCGCATGTCTGCGGCGCTCTCTATAACGGAATGATCTGTCCGATCCTGCCCTATAAGATCATGGGCGCGATCTGGTACCAGGGCTGTTCCAACGCCAACCGCGCGTTCCAGTACCGTGCGCTGCTCTCGGCCATGATCAAAGACTGGCGCAAGAGCTTCAAGACCGGTGAGTTCCCGTTCATCATCGTACAGCTGGCCGCCTTCCGGCCCACGAATCCCGAACCGCGCGAGAGCGATTGGGCCGAGATCCGTGAGTCTCAGGCTTATGTGGCCAAGACCGTACCCAACTGCGGTCTGGCGGTGACCATTGATATCGGCGACGCGGGCGACATCCACCCGAAGAACAAGGCCGATGTGGGCCGTCGTCTGGCCTACTGGGCTCTGGCCAATACCTACGGCCGTCCGGAAACTCCGTTCTCCGGTCCGGTGTATAAATCCATGAAGGTCGTTGACGGCAGCATCCGTCTGGACTTCGACTACACCTGCGGCGGTCTGGTGGCCAAGGGCAATGACGGCAAACTGACCGGTTTTGCCATCGCGGGCGAGGACAAGAAATT
>JAEENR010000092.1 GCA_016283885.1 Verrucomicrobiota bacterium | reverse complement strand
CCTGTATTGTAAGTAGAATATACAGCTGTGACTTTGCCGATCTGACCACCCAGCACACGATTCATGATCTCGCGTTCCGGCGTTCCATAGCGCCAGCAGAAACCGGCCACCAGAGACAAATTCTTTTCTTTAGCCTTGTGCGCGGCTGCCAGTGCCTGGCGGTATCCCGTCGCGTCCACGGCCATCGGTTTTTCACAGAAGATATGCTTCCCTTTTTCCACAGCGTACTCCAGATGCAGAGGTCTGAATCCCGGAGGTGTTGTTAAGAGAACAACATCCACATTATCAATGACCTTCTTATATGCATCCAATCCCACGAACATCGTGTCCGGAGTCACTTTGACTTTAGGAGCGTAACGCTCATTTCCTTTTAACTGATCCAGAGCTTGTTTTAAGCGAAAATCAAACACATCGCCCATTGCGACCAGTTCCACATTAGGGTCGGCATTCAATGCCTGCATCGCTGCGCCTGTTCCTCGACCACCGCAGCCTACCAGACCAATTTTCAATGTTCCAGCACTTTCGGCTTTTCCTGTTAAGATAAAGGGAGCCTGAGACATAAGTGCTCCTGTTGCAGCAAGTGCACCTGAAGTTTTGATAAATTGTCTGCGACTTGTTTTTCCAAAAAGCTTTTCGTTATTCATAAGATCCTATCAGTATCTCACTGTGCAGTGACTATACTTTTTTAAAGTTTTTCTGTCAATTTCTAATTCATATTTCATGAAAAAACTCGTTTTAGATTGCAAAAAAATATCAGTTCTCTAACCTAAAGCGTATGGCGTCAAGGAAACGCGCACAAAGGATAGAGGAAAAAACAATCGAAAAAAGGTGGGACATCATCGGGGTAACAGTGGCAGCCTTCGGTCTCATGTTGTTATTGGCGCTTACCACTTATAATAAAGGAGATCTTTCGGCTACATCACAACAATACGCAAACTGGATCGGCCCCTTCGGAGCCTACCTGGCAAAAGGCTTTTTGTGGACATTTGGACTAGGAGCTTTTTTATTCCCGCTCATTTTTATAGCTTGGGGACTCTCCATTCCAATCTCCCTGCTGCATCATCTGCAGCGTCGTTGGCCATGGATGCTGCTCTTGGCTGTAACTCTTTGCTGTGGACTGGATATTCATTTTAATCTTTTTCCTCCGCATCTTAGTGAGAACCTCAGCACAATGAGCCCCGGCGGTTTTGTGGGGTACATACTCTATCACTATGTTTTTTTCATTTTCGGAAAAATTGGTGCAACAATCATATTATTAACCCTTTATCTTATCAGTATCATCAGTTTGACAAATGTTAAACTGGATGAATGGATTGCCATCATCATAGAACGTTTCCGCCAGATGCGTGAAGAAGCCGCTCGCAGACACAAAGAAGCACAAGCCCGCCGTAAAGCCGAAGAAGCTGAACGTAAGAAACAAAAACAACTCCTTCTTGAAAACAGGAAAGCAGAACAGGAAGCAGAACGTCTTCGCAAAGAGGAAGAAAAACGAGCTAAGGAAGAAGAAAGACGCAGAAAAGAAGAAGAGGCAGAAGCGGAGCGTCTTCGTCTGGAAGAAGAACGAGCAAATAAAGATACTGAGGATGAAATTGTGGCGGAGGTCATTGATGAAGATGAACTTCTAGAAGAAAACACATCCGAGGATGATTCTGATGAAAATGAGCTTTCCGAAGAAGAAAATCAGAATAAACAAGCTCAATATAAGATCATTGACGCTTACAGTCCGGATAAATTAAAGGAACGTGAAAACACATCCATACTTCCCTCCGTCCGAACTGCTGAAGATTATCAGCTGCCTTCTACAGAATTATTAAATCCAATTGAACCTCTTGAATTTGATGGAGAATCCGAAGATGAAATGACTCAGAATGCGGAAACCATTCGTCAGACTTTGGCTGATTTTCGGATCGAAGTCGAACCCGGCCCTATTACACGAGGTCCCTCTATCACACTATACGAATTCATCCCGGCTAGAGGTGTTAAGATGTCCAGGTTCAATGAATTGAGTAATAATATTGCTGCAGCCCTTAAAGCTATCAGCATTAATATTCTAGCTCCAATTCCAGGAAAAAATTCTGTCGGCATCGAGGTTCCTAACAAAAACAAAGTCCCCGTCATCATACGCGAACTTTTAGAATCCCCGGAATGGATTAATTCTAAAGTTCGTCTTCCAATTGCTTTGGGTAAAGATATTTATGGGAAACCTGTAATTACTGATTTAGCAAGCACACCACACCTTTTAGTCGCTGGTAGCACTGGGTCTGGCAAATCCGTTTGTATCAACACAATTATTGTTTCGCTTTTGTACAAATTCTCACCGGAACAACTTCGTTTTATCATGGTAGATCCTAAACAGGTCGAACTTCAACAGTATAACGATCTACCACACATGATCATCCCTGTGGTCACGGACCCCAAGAAAGCGGTTTTAGCTCTTCAATGGCTTGTAAATGAAATGGAAAAACGCTACAAGCTGTTTGCTAAAGTAGGTGTTCGCAAAATCGAGGAATTCAACAAACGCATGAGCAAACAACAAGTGGCCTCCCCAGCCCCAGATCCTGAAGAAACCGAGCAGGAAGAACAGACTCCAGTCATTGAAGAAGAAGCGGAAGCTCTTTCCACAGAAGAAGAGCATTTGGATATGGGAAAAGATATCTCTGTTCCTCGTGATGAGGAAGAAATTCCTGATAAATTGGGATATATCGTCTTGATTGTGGATGAATTGAACGACTTGATGATGGTTGCTGGCAAAGATGTGCAAGATCTAATCATGCGCATTACTCAGCTGGCACGTGCCGCGGGTATCCACTGTATCATTGCCACACAGCGTCCCAGTGTGGATGTGATTACTGGTGTCATCAAAGCTAACATCCCTGCACGCATTGCATTCAAGGTCTCCAACCGGCAAGATTCCAATACCATTTTAGATAGTATTGGAGCAGAAAAACTTCTTGGATATGGAGATATGCTCTTCCTGCCCCCTGGCAAACCCAAAAAGCGTATCCAGGGCGCCTACGTTTCAGATGATGAGATCAACCGTATTTTGGATCATATCAAAACTCAGGCTCAACCGAATTTCTTTGAAGATCTTGAGAGTACACTGGAACGGTCTTTGGATGAGGCAGATGATAAAAATGAGGATGAAGAACTTATTCAAAAATGTATTGATTTGATTTACTCCCTGAACAGAAGCAACATTTCTCTGCTCCGGCGCATACTGAAACTTGGCTTTGGCTATAGCCGGGCAGCCCGTATCATGGATATCCTGGAACGCCGTGGCATAGTTGGCCCCAGCCGCGGTTCTAAAGATCGAGAGATCCTATAGTAAAAGAAGAATCAGCTATAGGGGATATTTCTCAATAAAGAAGAAAGATAGATGATTTATGAAAAATGTAAGCTTAGATGGAAATGGTTCAGTTCAAATACCTGAAGGTGTAACTAAAATTGAAGCAGGTGCATTCGAGGGGTGTACAGAGTTGAAGAGTATAACGATACCAAAGAGTGTTACTAAGATTGGTTATAGTGCATTTGAGAAGTGTACCGGATTAACCAGCGTCACGATACCGGAAGGTGTTACTGAGATTGGTGATGGTGCATTTGAGGGGTGTACCGGATTGACCAGCATCACGATACCAGAGAGTGTTAC
>JAEENR010000091.1 GCA_016283885.1 Verrucomicrobiota bacterium | reverse complement strand
CCAACAGGATATCAAAAAGATATACAATCTGCTCTTTACCGTTCTGTGTGACGAGGAATTTGCCATTGAACTTCTGGAAAAACGCGAGTGGCTCCAGGAAAAAGGTAAACTGGATAGTACATTGCTCAGCGAAGTCAAGAACGCCCTGCCATCTAAAACATTCATAGACTATTGTTATGAGGGCTATCTGCATCAAAAGGAAAATCATAGAAAAACAGACTACATTCTGCTGACCACAGCAAAGGAAAACATAGCTACCCCAAAAGCCACAGAAATGCTTCTGGCTACGCTGAAAGACTCTTCTCCCCTTGAACGCTATAGCAGTGTCATGGGACTCTCGCTGGATCCCAATTTCGGAGCCACTCTGCTGGTCGGTTCAGCTCCGCTCACCGTCCAGCAAACCTCCAGTACCGAAGATCCCAACCTGATCCAGAAAGCCAACGACCGACTGCACTTTCTGAATATGCTGGAAGCCCAATTCCCCGATGACGAAAAAATGACCCGCATTGTCGGACTGGTCCGTTCCAACCTCCAGCACACCGCCAGCACCGACCCCAACAAAGGAACATGGGGCATGGATGAAGAATCCATAAGTTTCTTCCAAGACCTGGCCAACGAAGCCATTAACAAGACCATTAATCAATTTGTCGAGAATGCCTCCAAAAGAATAGACGAAAAAAACAACAAACAAAAAACTGAAAAATAACTTATACCTATGAAAAAATTTTATATCTTTATCATCCTGAGCTTGATCATCGCGGGAATCTCCGCAACCACTGTCTGTCATATCCGTGGTTCTAACGAGAGAAAACTCACACAGATGAAAGATCAATGGAACAATGAAAAACAGGAACTTCAGGCCCAACTGGACGACATCACAACCCAGATAGAAGAATTGGAAAATCAGAAAAATGAACTGAATTTCCCGGAACTGGATCCTGCAGTTCTCATTAACCGTCTGCGGAGTATGGTAGATATGGCCGATCCCGATAAAACAGGAGTAGAATTGTCTGAGATCGTTTTTATGGGAAATACGCCCCAGACAAACGAAGTTTTGCTGAGTCAAGGACATACACAAGTACGAGAAGCCTTCTTCATCTTCCTGGGACTACGTAACCAAGGTGATCGCTCTCTGGAATCCATTAGGGAATACCTGACCAGCGGCGACAACGTAACACTCTACAGAGAACAAAATATCCTTCAAGTCAACGGCAGAAAGATCCGCTTTCGCAATGATCCGTCATGCGTCATTCCATCAACCTCTCGACTGGGACTGATCCAGACACTAGGAGGAATCAAGACCCCAGCGGCAATGGGATTGCTTTGTCAGACCATGCAAAGCTCCACCGATCTGGAGGAGATCCTGAGCGCAGGCAAAATCCTTCTGACCGCGGACAAAAACACCTATAGCAAAGCCATCCTGACCGTCTGCACCTCTGTCTTTCCCAACCTCAAAAATCAGGAACAAAGTGTACTGTTATCTTTTATCAAAGACATCAGTGAAGAGGGCTATAAAAACCTGCTGGCTAATCTCATTCTATATGACGAGAACGGAAAACTTTCTCTGGACATACTCCGCAGAAAGATAGAAACTCTGGGTGAAGCCGCTCTGCAAGAGTCCATTGATGTCTTCAACCGCGATGGTACTTCTCTGAAAGATAAAATGGGGATACTGGAAACTGTAAAGGAATTCATCGGTTCAAATGAACAGGTCAATACCATGTTCACCGGCTTCATCAACGGACTAGAAGGCGATGACAAAGATATGTTCGGTTCAGTGGTCATCATGCTCGGCGCAAGAGAACTGAATCACAACGAAAACAAAGCTGAAAAACAGCAGCAATATCTAAACCTGCTGAGTCAACTGAACACATCAGAGAATGATCAGTCCCTCTTTGGCGAAACATTGAGAATAGCAAACGATCTTTTCAATCAACGAATCGAACAAGGAGATAACTTCAATGAAGATGAATACTTGAAGCAACTCCTCTCTTCCGACTATATCCAGAAAATGATGAACAATACCACAACCTATATACAGAACCATCCCGAATCGAACTTGGGCACAATTAACTTATCCCCATTCTGATTTGCGAACTACTTGGAACATTTGTTCCACAAATCGAAGAGGAGGATTTATCTTAAACCCTCCTCCTCGATTCAGTATAATAATGATGTATTAAAAACTACTTCTGTTCAGCTGTATTTTCGTTGTTTTCCGACGTTTTTTCCGTATCCTGAACATCTTCTTCAGGATCCCATCCACCGCCCAGAACCGTATAGAGTTTGATTTGAAACACCTGCTTTTGGAGATATAAGCTGACCAACAAATCCTGCGCTCCACGCAAAGAACGCTGCGCATCCAATACGCTCAAGGAGCTGTCTAAATTAGATTCATAACGGGATTCCGTCAGCTCGTAAGTCTTTTTCACAGAATCAACATAAGCCTGCTGAGCCGTCAGTTGACGATCGACCGTTCCCAAAACCGCCAGCACATCCGCCACTTCACTGAACGCGGATTGGATGGCTTCTTCGTAACTGTTGATCATCATCTCTTTCTTCACCTTGGAAGCCTTGTGAGAAGACCAGGTTCTTGTGTCGAAGATCGGCAGCACGACCTGCGGAGCATAGCTCCAATAACCGCTGCCTGACTTAAACAAACCGGATAACTCACTGCTGGCGGATCCAATGGCCGCTGTCAGAGAAATCCGAGGGAAATAAGCCGCTCGAGCCGCGCCGATGTTGGCATTAGCCGCCAAAAGCTGATGCTCGGCCTCCAGAATGTCAGGACGTTTGAGCAAGATATCCGAAGACAGTCCCGCGCAAACCTCTTGAGACGGTTTCAGCGATGTAAGCGAATCCGGAAGCAGTTCTGCAGGGACTTCCGTGCCTGCCAGAAAATCCAGTTGGTTTTTATCCTGCGCATAAGACTGCAAATATGTAGCCGCCGATCTTTCAGAAGCCGCCACCTGAGAGGCAGTACGGCTCAAATCGATCTCGGAGACCAATCCCAAGTCATAGTTGTTCTTCACCAGATCATACGTCTTGCGATAGTCTTTCACCAGATTCTGATTGATGTCATAGCATTCCTTATCCGCCGCCAGCCGCAAATAGGTCTGAGCGATCGCCGAAATGACCGAGATCTGCGCGCTGCGCTGTGCCTGTTCTGTAGCCAGATACTCCTGCATAGCCGCATCTTTCAAACTGCGGATACGACCAAAGAAATCAATTTCCCACGCAGCCGCGCCTAAACCGACATCATCCCGTTCCGTAGTCATTCTTCGACCTGTTCCAGATAGATCAGCAGGAACACGAGCCCGGCTGATGCTTCCAGTAGCATTGATCACCGGCAGCAATCCTTCCGCCTGGATGTGGTACAACTTGCGATAGTATTCCACATTCAAAGCCGCTCCCTTCAACTGCCGGTTATTCTCCAGCGCGATCCCAATCACCTCTTGCAGCTTAGGATCCGTAAAGAAATCACGCCATCTCAGGTTCAACACATCCTCTCCAGTCGTTACATTTTCCTGAGTGACCTTTGTTGGATCATACGCTTGTCCAGTGGGCCATTCAGTTGGGACCGGAGATGTCGGGCGCTCATATTTAGGTGCCATTGTACAACCGACCATCATCAAAACTGATGCCGCAATAGCAAACACTGTGAATTTATTCTTTCTCATCTTATCGAGCCTCCGTTACTTGTGTTTCTGTTGAGAGTTTCATTCTCTTTTGAGCAGACTTTTGCAACTCCTTCTTAGCCAGCAATCTCATAATAATCACATAGAAAAGCGGAGCGAAAATCAATACCAGGAAGGTCGCACTGATCACACCACCTAACACCGGGATACCGATCGCGTTTTGCGCTCCGGATCCAGCCCCAGATGTATAAGTCAGCGGCAACACACCAAAGCCAAATGCCAGAGAGGTCATCATAATAGGACGGAAACGTAGTTTTGCGCCTTCCAATGTAGCCGGGATCAACTCCATTCCTTCTTCCACACGGGCTTTAGCAAACTGAACGATCAAGATCGCATTCTTTGTCGTCAACCCCAGCGTTGTCAGCAGACCGATCTGAAAGTACACGTCATTAGGCATCCCCATCAGACTGGACGCAATACAACCACCGATAGCACCCAGCGGCAGTGTCAGCAAGACCGCAATGGGGATCGGCCAGCTTTCATAAAGCGCGGCCAAGCAGAGGAAGATGACCAGCACAGAAAACGCGTACAAAGGTCCGGTCTGAGACGTAGACTGACGTTCCTGATAGGACAAACCCTGCCAGTCACAGCCGATACCAGACGGCAATTTCTTTACAAAATCCTCCATCATTTTCATAGCTTCGCCCGTACTGCGTCCCGGCGCGGCTTCACCCAAAATGTTCATGCTGGGGAACCCGTTGAAACGCTGCAAACTGGGTGAACCAAAAGTCCAATAACCGCTGATCAACGCGGAAACAGGAACCATCTTACCCGACTTATTGCGAACATACAAATTACCGATATCATCCGGCAGCATACGATAGCGAGGATCCGCCTGCATATAGACACGTTTGACACGGCCGTTCAACACAAAGTTGTTCACATAAGCGGAACCAAACGCGGTCGAGATCGTATTATGTATCTCATTGATAGGAATACCCAAACTGCCGGCCTTTCCCCAATCCACATCCAAGTGATATTGAGGAACATCATCCATACCATTTGGACGCACCACAGCCAATGTCGGATTGGGAGACTGAATATCCGCCATTACCATTCCCATCAACTGATTTCTGGCATCAGTCAAAGCTTCATGGCCTACACCACCCATGTCGATCAACTGGAAGTCAAAGCCCTTCGCCTGACCTAACTCCATGATAGGCGGCGGTGAGAAAGCATAGATATTCGCCTCACGACTCCCAAAGAAGCGAGCCATTACACGCCCTGTGATGGCAGGTACTTTTTTGTCCGCCCCCACACGTTCATCCCAGTCTTTCAACTTCACAAACGCGATACCTTGATTCTGCCCCGCGCCGCCTAAGCCAAAACCGACTATTGTCATAATCGATTCAACACTATCCTTTTCATTTTCAAGGAAATAATTAGCAACTTTCATCACAACCGCTTTTGTTTGCTCGGTCGTTGAACCTGGCGGTGTATTGACCATCATGATGACCATACCTTGATCCTCATCAGGCAGATAAGAGGTGGGCATTCCCGTGAAAACATAGACAAATGCCACACAAATAATGGCATAAAGCAGAAAATAACGCACCTTGCGATGCAGAGAATGTTTCAGCATCCTCACATAACCATTTCGGCAGAAATTGAAACATTTCTCAAAAATCCTGAAAAATGGACGAAATATCTTGAGTCCTGATTCAGAATTATGTGTTCCTTTTTCCTTTTGCTTCAGCATTGTAGCGCACAACACCGGTGTCAGCACCAAAGCCACCACCACAGACAGCAACATGGAAGAAACAATCGTGATGGAGAACTGACGATAAATAACACCTGTTGATCCACTGAAAAACGCCATTGGACCAAACACCGCGGAAAGTACCAGACCGATACCGATCAAGGCACTGGTGATTTGATCCATAGATTTGGAGGCAGCTTCACGCGGAGAACATCCTTCCTCCTCCATGATACGTTCCACATTTTCTACAACGACAATGGCATCGTCCACCAACAAACCAATGGCTAGTACCATGGCGAACATTGTCAACATATTGATGGAATAACCAAAGATCATCAGAACAGCAAATGTTCCTAAAAGAACGACCGGCACAGCAATCGTCGGAATGATCGTAGAGCGGAAGTTCCCCAAGAAGACGAACATCACGATAAAGACCAAAATAATGGCCTCTACCAAAGTATGAACGACCTCTTTGATCGCGACTCGAATAAACGGAGTCGTATCATAAGGATACATCACATCCATCCCCGGAGGCAGGAAGGGTTTCAACTCTTCCATCTTCTTCTTCACATTATCCGCCGTAGTCAAAGCATTCGCGCCGGAGGCCAGACGAATACTGATACCCGCCTGATACTGATTATTGTAACGAACATCAATGTTATAATTATCAGTACCCAATTCTGAATGTCCAATATCGCTGACTCGAACTACAGAGCCGTCATCATTCGTGCGGATCGGAATAGCATCGAATTCTTCCGGAGTTTTGAGAAAGCTCTGTACAATAATGGACGCATTCAACCGTTGTCCCTCAGGAGCCGGGCCGTCACCAAACTGACCAGCGGAAATCTCTACATTATAACTGCGCAAAGCCGTAGCGACATCACTGAATGTCAATCCGTATCCTACCAGTTTCTCGGTGTCGATCCAAATACGCATAGCATATTCACCGCCAAATACCTCAACTTCACCTACACCCTCTACACGAGCCAGCACACTTTCCAACACCGATTTGGCATAGTCGCGCAAATCTTCACCGTTCATGCTGCCGTCATTGGACGTGATACCCACAAACATCAAATAACTGCGGGTACTCTTCACTACGGAGACACCTTTATTTTGAACGTCAGATGGCAAACCGGCCATAGCCAGCTGCAGCTTATTCTGCACCTGTGCCCAAGCCATATCCGGATCCACACCCGGAGCAAAAGTCAGCTCCAGACGGGCACGGCCGGAAGATTCGCTGGTCGCGCTCTGATAAAGCAAATTATCAAAGCCGATCATCTTTTGCTCAATGATCTGAGTTACGGAATTTTCAACCGTTTCCGCAGAACCGCCTGTATAATTCGCGGAGATAGCGATCGTCGGCGGAGCAACATTAGGATACTGTGCAATGGGCAGAGTAAAAATAGCCATCACACCCGAGACCATCAATATGATGGCGATCACCCATGCGAACACGGGACGATCCAGAAAGAATTTTGATAACATACTATTCCTCTTTAGTCCTCACCAACCTATTGTGCCGCCGCGTCTGCCTTAGCGGAAGTCCTGCTGAACACTCCCTTGTATTCTTCGGAGGCAGCACCTTCATGAGAAATCTTTTGGAGTCCCTCAAGCACGATATGATCGTCCTCTGTGATACCAGATTTCACCATCCACATATTGCCGATAGCGCGATCGACTTCGATCATCTGACGATATGTCTTTCCATCTCTGTAAACCATCACATAAGGATTGCCTTTACGATCTCTGGTCACCGTTTCCTGCGGCAGCATCAGAGCTTCCTTGTTGATACCTTCCTTCACGATTGCCCTCACATACATACCCGGCAGAAGTTCTCCATCCGGATTCGGGAACACCATACGAAGAGTCATTGTGGAGGTCGTAGGATCGACCGTCACATCACGGAACTGCAATGTTCCTTTGTGTGAATAAGTGGAATCATCATCCAACATCAGTTCCACTTCAGTCACTGTTGCACCGTCATAGGTCAACTGACCGTTTTGAAGCCGTTTCTTCAGTCCAAGTAAATCAGTTGTAGATTGGGGTACATCCACATAAATGGGATCCAGCTGCTGCACTGTGGCCAGCGGTATCTGTTGATAAGCGGTCACTGTCGCGCCATCCGTCACAGAAGAGGTACCAATGCGCCCGGTTAGCGGAGAAAGTACTTTGGAGTAATTCATGTTGATCTCTGCTGTATCCACCATTGCCTTGTAATACTGGATGTCCGCTTCGGCCTGTTTCAATGAGGAAGCCGCGTCATCATAATCCTGCTGACTGACAGCTTTGTTTTCCAACGCCTTCTGATAACGATCCACACGCAGCTGAATAGCCGGCAAATTCGCCTCAGCGCGTGTCAATGCCGCTTTAGCGTTATTCAAGGCAGCCTGGAACGGAGCAGGATCTATCTGATAAAGAGAATCCCCGGCCTTCACATCACTGCCTTCTTCAAAGAGCCGCTTGAGGATGACACCATTGACCTGCGGACGGATCTCCGAGATACGGTAAGGCGCCGTGCGTCCCGGCAATTCACTGGTAAGCAGTACAGGTGATTTCTGGATACTGACTGTTGTTACGACCGGAGGCGGCGGTGCGGCCTGCTGCTGTTGTTCTTTCTTACAAGCTGTCAGCGCCAGTGCGCACAGCAAAGCGGTCACGATGCCGCCAGTTGCCCTAATTTTTTGGACCTTATTTTTTATCATACGTAAAATTCTTATTCATAATGCCGGAACTAGGATCCTTCCTCGTCAAATTGCCCTTCCATAATGCGTTTCATTTTCGTGAGAAGGCTTTCTCTATCGGACATTCCTACGATCCTGGCACAAACCATTCCTTTTTCAAAATAAAGGAGTGTCGGCAAACTATCCACACCGTACCAGATGCCCAGGCCTATACTCTCATCCGCGTTTACTTTGACCAGCTTTGCCATATCGCCCAGCAGTGTTTTGATCCCGGACAATGTGGAAAACAAAGTTCGACAAGGAGTACTCCAGCGAGCGCCAAAAATGACCCATACCGGCACAGAAGATGACAATACCATATCACCAAAGTTGACTTCGTTCGCTTCGGCAATGGTAAACGCTTCATCTTCTAACAGGTCATTCTGTTTTAAATACACGCTCATAATACTGCTTAAAAAAAACAGCTGAGCCTTCTAAGCACTTTTTATGCCAAGTTCTTAAAATAATTTATAACACATTTATTATTAACAATATATTTCATAGATAACATTCTTAAAAATGGGGTTGAAATTTTAAACGTTCAATTTTTCAACCAATAAATGTTGTTTTTTTCGTACTTTTCTCTATTCTATCTCCCGTCGTTATGAACGGGGCAACAAAACATACCATTGATTCAAACCGAGCGATCAATCTTCTTCTGGAACTTTCCCATGAACGCTCTTTGGATTCTCTTCTAAATAAACTCATTGATGCTATTATAAATGGCACTAATGAAGTTGTTTGCGCACAGATATGGCTTCTGGAAAAAGGCGACAACTGCACTGCCTGCGCCCATTCTCACCGCTGCACCGACCATTCTCAATGTCTTCATCTGCACATTGGCAAAGTACGTCCCAGCATTTATGTCTCCAACCGTGATAAATTGATCAACGACCCTAACAGTCGCATTCCTTTGGGCGTAGGACTCTTAGGGGAGTCCACCCAATCCGGTCAGCAAAATTACATCCCGGACTGGAAAAAACATCCCTCCTGCATTGAAGGATTTGAATGGATCAAAGAAAAAAATGTTATGGGTCTGGCTTCAACTCCTATCGTATTCAGAGGCAAAGTATTGGGAGCTGTTCTGGGTTTTACGACACATAAATTGGAAGAAGCCGGCAAACCTTGGGGACGAATATTCGCGGATTTCATTGGAGGTGCCATCGTCAACACACGCGCCATTGAAGAAATACTTCACCTGAAAGCTCAGCTGGAACTTCAAAATGAATATTTAAAAGAACTGGTTTTAGAAACAAAAGCATTCGGTCACCTCGTAGGACAAAGCGCCGCCCTGCAAAGGATCATCAGTCAGATCGAACTGGTCGCACCTACAGATGCTTCCGTTCTCATTCTGGGGGAAACTGGCACCGGAAAGGAACTGGTCGCATACGAAATTCATGAACGCAGCAATCGCAAGAATGGTCCTATGGTTCGTGTCAACTGCGCTTCCATTCCTAAAGAACTATTTGAATCGGAATTCTTTGGTCATGTCAAAGGCGCTTTTACCGGAGCCGTCAAGGATCGTCCCGGTCGGTTTGAGACAGCGGAAGGCGGCACCCTCTTTCTGGATGAGATCGGTGAGATCCCCCTGGAAATGCAAGGGAAACTCTTGCGCGTTCTCCAAGAAAAACGCTATGAGCGGGTTGGTGATGATAAAACCCGTATAGCCAATGTCCGTATCATTGCCGCTACTAACCGTGATTTGAAAGATGCCGTAGATGACAAACAATTCCGTGAAGATCTCTATTACCGCATCAATGTATTCCCCATCCAGGTCGCGCCTCTGAGAGAACGCAAAGATGATATCCCCTTACTGGTAAAACACTTTATTGATCTATCCGTCAAGGAACTGCGGTGTAACGCTCCCAAACTGACCCGTTCCGCGTTGGCCACACTGCAAAATTACGATTGGCCCGGCAACATTCGGGAACTGCGCAATGTCGTAGAACGCGCCGTCATCCTCTCCCGTGGAGGGAATCTCCATTTCAATATCCCCATTGATACAAAATCCGCAAGCATTGCTGTCCATTTCCCTTCGACCAATACTTCCGCGGATGCCTCGGAAACGGATTACCTGACTGAAGAAGAAATGAACCAAAAGCAGAAAGAAAACACCTTCAAAGTCCTCCAAAAAACAAATTGGAAAATCAAAGGAACCGACGGCGCCGCGGCTCTGCTGGGGATCAAACCGACCACATTGCTTTCCCGAATAAAAAAAATGGGACTTCAACGGCCCCGCTGACAAATACCAATCAACAGAAATTTTTGTTTTTTGTTAGATTTAATTTTATTCCTTAGCCTATCAACAGGTTATAAAATAAAAATAAATCTCTTTCTTTTTCATTTCCTCTTCAAAAACAATCTTTCATATTCAATATAACAAATTGAATATCTAAGGATTATATTTGGTTACAAAGTATATTTTGCTTCTTTCTCTGTTCAAGAAATATTCTGCGAATATCCTTGACCTAGAGCTTCCAAACAGGCACGATAACACCAGGAATCTTGAGTCGGTCTCCGGCTGTTATAACCTTGAATTTTATAGGAATACTAAACGCGGTTCGGTTCAAGTTAAGTCCTTTCTGTTTTATAAAGGTGAAACAGAGAGTTATTTAACGCTGCAGTAAGTCTGCATCGTTATTGCACGTGTTAACGTAATAAAAGATAATTAAAACGACACTTTTGAGTGTGAATAAGAACAGTTTATGAAAGAATATCAAACAGGTGAGATTCGCAATTTTGCCATCTTGGGCCATGCGTCTTCCGGAAAAACAATGTTAAGTGAAGCAATTCTGATGAACGGTGGGATCATTAACCGCCTCGGTTCCATTGAAAACGGAACCACTTACTCCGACTTCACGGATGAAGAAAAGAAACGGAAGATATCTATTCAAACATCCCTGTTATGCTGCGACTGGAATGAGAAAAAACTCAACTTCATTGACACTCCGGGTTATCTGGATTTCATTAGCGAATCCCTGGGCGCCATCCGCGCGAGCGATTCTTCTCTGATTGTTATTCATGCCGAAACAGGTGTGCAGATTGGAACTGATACCGTCTGGAATCACTCTGTCAACTCCAACAAACCAGTTCTCCTCGCGGTCAATGCGTTAGATAGAGAACACGCTGATTTTGAAACACGTTTGGAAGAAGTCAACACTAACTTCTCCATCACTCCCGTTCCTCTGACATTCCCGGTCAACCCGGGTCTTGATTTCAACCAGATCGTGGACGTTCTCTCCATGCAGGTGCTGACCTATCAGAAAGACGGCTCCGGCAAGTTCACCAAAGCTCCGGTCGAAGGTGAATTGAAAGACCGTGCCCAGGGTTATTATGAAGCCCTGCTGGAACATGTCGCCGAAGTCAGTGATGAACTGACCGAAAAATTCCTGGAAAACGGAACACTCTCTCCCGAAGAAGTGGAAGCCAATATACAAAAAGCTCTGAGCAAACGTTCTATCGTTCCTCTCTTCGCGGTTTCTGCGGAACGCAATGTAGGTATCCAGCCGATGCTGGACTTCATCGCCAAGTACGGTTGCAGTCCGCTGGATTGCGCTCCCATCCATGGCAAGACTCCCAATGGTGAAGATGTCGTTGTTGATCCCAAGTCCGGCGATCCGGTCATTTTCGTATTCAAGACCTTAAGCGAATCCCATGTGGGTGATATGCTTCTGGTTCGCATTTTCTCCGGCGACCTCGTCTCCGGTTCCGATTTACTCAATACGCAATCCAATGTCGCAGAACGTGTCACACAGATATTCTCGCTCAACGGCAAGAACCGCACCGCGGTCAACAAGTTGGTTTGCGGTGATGTGGGCGCGGTCGTGAAGCTGAAATCCACTCACACTGGCGATACACTCTCTCCGGCTAAGAAAGCCATTATCCTGCCGCCGATCGAATTCCCCCGTCCGAACATCCACGCGGCACTCTCCCTCAAGGTCAAAGGTGAGGAAGAAAAGATGGCCGTCGGTCTGGCTCAAATCCACTCCGAAGATCCTTCCTTCCACTATACCGTGGACGCGGAACTCCATCAGACTGTGATCTCCTGCCAAGGTGACCTGCACATGGAAGTCGTTTCCGAGAAGATCCGTCAGCGCTATCATGTGGACTTCAACCTGATCGAGCCTAAAGTTCCTTTCCGTGAGACCATTAAAGGTAAAGGCGAAGCCAAATACCGCCACAAGAAACAATCTGGCGGCGCGGGTCAGTTTGCGGAAGTCTGGATGCGCATTGAACCCAAACAGCGCGGTGAAGGCATAGAATTCATCCAGTCTCTCGTGGGTCAGAACGTGGACCGTGCTTTCGTGCCCTCTGTGGAAAAAGGTGTCAAGACTGCCTGCCGTGAAGGTATCCTGGCCGGTTACCGCATCGAAGACGTCAAGGTGGACTTCTACGATGGCAAGATGCACCCGGTAGACTCCAAGGATATCGCCTTCCAGATCGCCGGCAAAGAAGCCTTCAAGGAATCCTTCCTGGCGGCCAAGCCTTGTCTGCTTGAACCCATTTATTTAGTGACGATCACCACACCTGAAGCCTGCATGGGCGCGGTCATGGGTGACCTCTCCAGCCGCCGCGGCAAGATCCAGGGTATGGAATCCGAAGGCGCGAACCAGGTTCTCAAAGCCATGGTTCCCGCGATGGAACTTTACCGTTATGCTTCCGCGCTGCGCTCCTTAACAGGCGGCCGCGGTATCCATACGGAAGAGTTCAGCCACTACGAGGAAATGCCGAAGGAAATGGAAGCCAAGGTCATTGCCAAGAGCAAAGAAGCAAAAGATACTGCCTCCGCTTAGACGAGAGCAAGTTAGATAAGTAGTTTTCATAAACACCGGGTGAATGCGGATTTACCCGGCGTTTTTTTTCATAGACCGCTTGTCTTCTTGTCTTTGGCATAAAATCTGCTAGAATACAGTTGTGAGTGATAATGACGGAAAAGTCTCTCTGAAAATGGTTACCTGCTCCAGCTGCGGTTCCAGGGTGTTCATTCCTGACAATCTGCAGCCGCTAAGCACTTACCCTTGTTCAAAATGCGGTCATAACTTCATGGTACCCATGAGGCTTCGCCAGTTTGAATTGAGAGAGATCATCGGACAAGGAGGAATGGGAACAGTTTTTCGTTCCTTCGATGTCATGCTGGAACGTGAAGTTGCTGTCAAACTCATGAAACCGGAGCTGGCCAATGATAAAGAAGCCATCACCTCCTTTCTGCGCGAGGCAAAAGCCGCGGCAGGACTCAACCACAGCAATATCATTCATATCTATAGTTTTGACGAAAGTGAAGGCAACCGCTATCTGGTCATGGAACTGGCCAATAATGGCAGTTTGGATTCCTGGATAGAATCCGGACAAATCGTTCCAGAGCTGAATGTATTGGATATCGGAGTCAAAATTGCCTCTGCGCTGGACTGCGCTAATAAACATGGTCTGCTGCATCGGGATGTCAAACCGGCCAATATCCTATTCAATAATGAAGGTGAACCCAAACTGGTGGACTTCGGTCTAGCGATCCAAGGTGATGATACCGAAGTCGGCGAATCCGTTATCTGGGGCACTCCCTACTATATCGCTCCGGAAAAGATCCGCCGGGAACGGGAAGATTTTCTGGCAGATATGTACTCTCTGGCTGGAACACTCTATCATGCACTGACGGGGCGTGTTCCATTTGATGCTCCTACTGTGGAAGAAGTTATCTTAGCACATGTAGAAAGTCCTCTGACTCCTCCTAATCAAATCATCTCCTCCATCACAGAAATGACCAGTCAAGCTATCTGCCGGGCAATGGCTAAAGATCCTAATGAACGCTATCAGTCTTATGATGAGTTTATTATGGCACTAACGGCTGCCCGCAGCCAACTTCTCATTCAAACCTATCGCTCCAATGACAGCGAAGATGAGAAAAAAGGCTGGTGGTAAAAAAGATATTCTCCTGAAAAAGGTTAGAAGGCTTTAGTACTCAAAATCCGCTGGGTATTCTTTTTTCAAAACACCCCGGTCAAGCAGGATACGAACCGCCTGACAATGAAGAGCTGAGTCGCGTGTTCTCCACCGAAATGGATACCCTTTGCACTGAGAGGGTTTCACCGAATGTACCCGGCACACGTTATACTCGCCCAGAAAGATACAAGTTCCATCTTCTAACATTTTGACACCCAACCCTTTTCTATCATATCTCAGCTGGGTGTACGATTGGATGAAATCCTCCTCGGTGATTTTTAAGAAGTTTGCCAGCCGAGTGATTTCTTCCTCCGATATCTTCACTTCCCCTTCCCATCGGCAGCAGGCTCCACACATAACACAAGGCACTTTATGCAAAAAATCGTCCGATTGAGGATCATTCAACATAAAGTGCCTCATTTGCAAGGCTATTATAGCCTCTTTAGCGCACAAACATCACACCTGCACGGAGTGCCTGTTCACGCTGATTATAATTCAAAAGCGTTTGACCGTAACCGGTGAAGTATTGGATATCCAGATAAAGATCAAGGCAGTTATCTGTCAACCGTCCCAGAGGATAGCTCAGATCCAGCTGCATACTTCCCTTTTCTAATTCGTCACCCATACGGAACCAGCTGGCCAGCTGGATGGTGTCTGCCCATTGGATAGCGGCTTTCACATCCGCGTGACCACGATAATGCCGAATACTAGGATTGTCAGACAAAGAACCAAAATAGAACCAGAATCCGGGAGCCAAATAACCGTTCAGTCGTTCCGGATCACCAAAATAAAGTTTCGGACGCGCGATCACATAATTAATACTGCGTGAACCCGCGCCGTTGCGTCCATTGGATTCATGAGAGATTGCAGCCATCAGATCCATCTTCTCCAAAATGCCTTTCGGTTCTTTGAAGATATCCTGCCAATGGTATTGGAGTTCGGGTTTGAACATTGTATCCAGGAATGGAGCAGATTCTCCGGCCAGATCCCATTCTGTATTCTGGGTATAAGTAATAAACACATTGGTGAAACCGTTCCATTTATTCGCTAAATAACTGTCCTCAGTGAATAATCTATAGCGCAAACTGACTTGGAAACGGGCATTGGGGAAGGTCCCTCTCAGGCGTCCATCAGTTCCACTGGGATTAGCACCAATCAAGAAATAAATTGGATCATAACCGGCAAAGTGTTTACTAAAGTAATCCACCATTGCGTTCCGTTCTTTTGCTTCTTTTCCCTCCAGTTTGGCATCAGCTTCCCCCATTTCACCAGTAATGTAGGGGGAACCCTTGATCGTAGGATCTACTTTGCCATCCGCTTTGAGTTCAGGTGTTTTTCCGCTGAGCTGCAAAGATATAGTGGAGGCATTGTCCAAAGAAATCTGAACATCTCCCTGCGTGTTTTCGACCGGTACTTTGTACTGACGAGATTTGAAAGTACCCGGTTCCATATCGACCCATTCCTTACCCGAATCACTCTTGATAAGTATTTCTTTTTGAATACCGTTCTGAGTAATATAAGCCGTCATTTCAGACGGTATTTCAAAACGCTCTTTGGTTGTGCCGGTGTTCATAAAAAGAACAGTCACGGTCACTGGGCCAGAAACTTCACCGGCATCCTTGGGAGCACTCAAAAGATAGGAAATGGATGGAGTGGCTTCTGCCGCTTTAACACAAGTTCCTGCATAAGGAAGAGATGTAAATAATAAACAAGCAACTAGACAAGCACGAACAACATTGCGGCCTTTCAAAAAATTGAAGGTCGTAAACACATTATTTTTCATATATTTATTGTACAAACGCATAATAACCAGAAGCTCAAGGAATCGTATCCTTGAGAATCTAGTCTTCTTCGGGCAGCGGTTTATTCACCGTTTCAGGTGCCCAAATCAGGGCTACAATACCAATTATGTAGGAAGTTGCAATCAAAACCGCAGCGATACGGAATCCGGCAAAGGCCGTTTTCCCATCCAAAGCCACAGCCAAACTGCCTAGTATCAATACACCGCCAGCTGTGATGAAACGTCCTACGTTGTAGCAAAAACTGATGCCTGTACTGCGGAGTCGTGTCGGGAACAACTCAGGCAGATAAACTGCGTAACCACCAAAAGGTGCCAATGTCGCAAATCCTAAGAATGGCCATAAATACCAGATCTGGGAGGCATCTTTAAAGGTCAAAAACACAAGAACGACCGAAATCCACCCCATGATCATTAACCCCAGGAAGGTCGCACGCCGTCCAATACGGCTTGCGGCTATGACAAAGAAATACATGCCAAAAAACGCACCTGTCTGCTGCAGCATCAATGCCTTGGAACGGAGCCGGGTCTTGCTGCTTTCATCCATACCTCTTGGAATCAATTGTTTGATCATCTCCACCTCAGAAGCCATCAGCGGTTCGGTCAAAGCCTTGCTTTCCTCAATGCGCGGTTTGATTTCTAAATTGATGCGGAAATGTTTGAATTGCATCTGCTTCTCTTCATCCATTCCCTGAATGATGGATACCTGTTCTGCGGGCGATGCAGAGACCAGTTGTTCATAACGAGCCTTATCTTCCTGAGTCATCGTGGGAATAATGGATTTGATCAAATCTGAACTCCAGAAGCCAGCTCCCCATAGTCCCAGGACACCGGCCACAGCCAAAGCAATACCGACCAGTGCGTTGCGTCTCCAAATAGGATGACTGAAAAGATCTTTAACACTGCCAAACTGTTTGCTTTTATCTCCCGGATTAGCCAGAGCCGCCGCACGGGCTTTGACCCATTTCTCCGGTTCATGCATCTTGAACATGACCATGACACCAATTAGAGCCGGAAAAGTTCCCACAAAGTACAAACCTTGCCATCCCCACATTGGAACGATCACACCTAAGAGCCATGCACCAAACAGGTTGCCAATAGCGGAAAGAGCCTGCATCATTCCTAAAGCACCGGCACGTGCATTTTCCGGCATCACTTCCGCCACTAGTGCTGCACCAACGGCAAACTCGCCACCCACACCCAAGCCAGTTAAAAATCGTCCTATCGCGAAGAAATGATATGGGGTGAATGTAATGCCGACATCCGCCAGACAGCGTCCCAATGCCAGACTGAATTCACTTGTTGCCAAACCAGACAGTCCCGTAAAGGCTGCGTAAAGGATGATCGTCACAGCCATAGTTTTAGCACGTCCCCAGCGATCACCCAGCACACCAAAGATCAGACCGCCGATAGCCCAGCCAATAATAAAAATAGTCGTGACCCAGGAGCCAGCATTGTAGCGAGCCGCTTCTCCGACTGTCGGCAGCAATTCCTTCATAGCATCCGCACGGGAAGCCGTGAACAGCTGCTGATCCATCGTATCAAACATCCAGCCGCATGCAGCCAGGATAAACACAAGCCAATGATATCCTTTCAGATACCTCCACCAACTACCGGAATGAGTAGAATTCATAGCATTTATATTTGGTTCAGCTCTTTTGACAGAACCAAAAGACTTTCGATTTTATCCCCTTTTTTTTGAAAATCCAAGTATTCTCTTTAGTCTTCCTTAAGAAAGAAATTTATGCGACAATTCTTCCACATGGACGGCCTTATGGAGCACCTCATCAACAATGACAGTCTATCTTCTCAGTCCAGTGGCTCAAAAAAAATCCGCTGGGGCATTCTGGGAACGGGCAAAATCGCCAACAAGTTCGCTTCTGAATTTTCTCATACAGCTTCCGCGGAACTTGCTGCCGTTGCTTCCAGAAATCTGGAGCGAGCCCGGTCTTTTGCGTGCGTACATCAGATACCCAAAGCTTATGGAAGTTATGATGAACTTCTAAATCAAGAGGATATTGACATCGTCTATATCGGACTCGTCAACAGTGCTCATTATCCGATCACACGTCAGGCTCTTCTCGCAGGCAAACCTGTTCTTTGCGAAAAGCCCTTTACCCTCCATACCGAGCAAACCGAGGAACTGATCCTGCTAGCTCGGCAAAAAAATCTTTTTCTGATGGAAGGTCTCTGGACGCGCACTTTCCCCGTTATCAATCGGGTGAAAGAGATCATCTCCTCTCAAAAATACGGAAATGTCACTCTGGCTCAGATGGATTTCGGATTTATTGGCAATCTGGATCCCAATGGGCGTTTGATGAACCCGGAGCTAGGCGGAGGGGCTTTGTATGATGTTGGTATCTATCCGCTGACGACCGCTCAACATTTCCTGGGCGATATCACTGAATTCCAGGCGATGGCCACTCTTTCACGTACCGGTGTGGATACGCGCGTGCTGATCCAGGCACAGCACTGCTCCGGAGCTCTCTCCGTTCTTCATGCTTCGATAGATACCGCTTCACAAAAAGAGGCTTATCTGTTTATGGAACAGGCAACAATCCACATCCCCTGTCCTTTTTGGAAACCGCCTGTAGCAAGCTGTACCATTCATGGTGGCGGAATCGGTTCTTCGCCCAATACTCCCGTGGAGACTCAAACAATCAGCGCTCCTTACAGCGGCAATGGATTCGAGTTTGAAATCGAACATGTATCTCAGTGTCTCCGCGATGGATTGAAAGAATCTCCCAAGATGCCTCTGATGGAAACACTTCAAACCGCGAGAATGATCGAAAAGATCCGTTCTAACTGGAAAATCGTACACGTTTAAAAAAATCAAAATATGAGCTATCGAATCGCCTTTGAAATCGCCGGACACCCCATCTACTGGTACGGGATCATGTTCGCTCTGGGCATCATGGCCGGTCTCTGGACAGGCTCCCGCCGCGCGAATCTGACTGCCGACGTAAGCTCCGAGCAGTTTCTCAACTCCGTCCCCTGGGTATTGATCGGGACACTGGTGGGTGCCAGAGCTCTTTTTGTGATCACTTATTGGAATGACTACTTTGCCGGTCAGCCCTGGACTGAGATTTTCAATTATCGTAACGGCGGACTGGTTTACTTTGGCGGCATGATCTGCGGCATTGGATGCACACTGATCTATCTGATCAAAAACAAAATACCGGTTTGGACATTCTTCGACATCGCAGCTCCCAGTCTGGCTTTGGCTCACTCCTTGGGACGCGTGGGCTGCTTCATCAACGGCTGTTGCTATGGCCGCCCCACTTCCTCATTTCTGGGAGTGCGTTATCCTGAATACCATGAGACCCACGGTGTCGCCGTCCATCCTGTTCAGCTTTATGAGGCGGGACTCAACCTCCTGCTTTTCGCTGTTCTGGAATACTGCTTTCGCCACAGAAAGTTTCAGGGACAGATCACCGCTTTTTATTTCATCGGCTACGGAGTGCTGCGTTTCATCGTGGAACTTTTCCGCGGAGATGTCCCCCGTGTTTTTCTTTGTTTCTCACAGGCGCAGCTCATTGCCCTGGCGGTTGAACTGACTGGGATCGCTCTTTTGGTCTATCATTATCACAACGCAAAAAGAAAGATATGATGGAAAACTTAGAATCTCTGGAAGATAACTATTGTTTGGAAAACACATCCCCGGACGGTAAAACCGCTCTGCCCAAAGAAGAAAGTTTTACCATCGAGACCTCTTTGCCCATGGAAAGGATGGATGCCTTTCTCAAAACACGCTATCCTGACCTGTCCCGCACCGCTCTTCAGCGTCTGATGCATCACGGGTATATCCTGATCAACGGTCAAAAAGTCTTTCCTTCTGTTCATCCCCATGAGGGTGATGTCGTTACCATTCGCTGGCCTGAACCCAAGCCTTTGCAGGTATTGCCCGAAGATATCCCTCTGGATATCCTTTATGAAGATGAACATCTGATCGTCGTCAACAAACCGGCAGGGCTTTGTGTCCATCCCGCTGTCGGCCATGAGGAACACACTCTTGTCAATGCCCTGCTCTACCATTGCAAAGATCAGCTTAGCGGCATTGGAGGAGTCGCACGCCCCGGTATCGTCCACCGGCTGGATATGGATACCTCCGGCATCTTGATCGCGGCCAAAAGCGACCAGGCGCATCAGTCCTTGAGCCAGCAATTCAATGAAAGAAGCACCGAAAAACTTTATCTGGCTCTGGTGTGCAGAAACGATCTCCCCGAAAAAGGCAAAATCGAAGTCCCCATTGAACGTGACAGCAAAGACCGCAAACGCATGACCGCCTGCAAAAACGCAAACCAGGGCCGCTACGCGCTGACCACTTATCAAGTCCTGAAGCGCGGAGAATACGCCGCGCTGGTCCAAGCTCAGATCCATACCGGGCGCACCCATCAGATCCGCATCCACTTTCGCCATATCGGCTACCCGCTCGTAGGCGATGCCACCTATGGAGAGCGCCAAAACGCGCGTCTCAGGGAGCAGACCCGTTACACGCCCAAACGTCAAATGCTCCACGCCTGGAAAATGTCCTTCACCCATCCGTCCACTCAGGAGCGTATGCATATTCAGGCTCCGCTGCCCGAAGATTTCCTCCAGTCCGTGACGACCCTGATCGGCGGATACGAGGGATTCCAATATCCCAGTCTCTCTTAACCAGTCCTCAATAAGAAGAATGTATACGGCAAAGAAGGTAAAAATTGCGCGACATATCTGCTTTTGATTGGACAAAATCCTTATAAAAACTTAGAATTCAGAAGGTGCCGGGCGGTAACAGTCCCGGCAAATTTTCTAGCCAATATCATTTTAAAACGATGCAAGCTCAATTTAAACAACACCTTCAGGAGACTCTCAAACAAATCCGAGAGTCTGGCCTTTACAAAGATGAACGTCCTATCTCCACACCGCAGAACAGTTTTGTTCAAGTGCTTGGAGGAAAGCCCGTTCTCAACCTTTGCGCAAACAACTATCTCGGTCTGGCTCAAAGTCCAGAGATCCGCGAGGCCGCCAAAAAAGGCCTGGATGAATGGGGTTACGGCATGGCCAGCGTCCGCTTTATCTGCGGCACTCAGACACTCCACAAGAAACTGGAACAGGAGCTGAGCCAATTCCTGGGAACCGAGGATACGATCCTCTACTCCTCCTGCTTTGACGCGAACGGTGGTCTCTTTGAAACACTTTTGACGGCGGACGATGCTATCATTTCCGATGAGCTGAACCATGCCAGCATCATTGACGGCGTGCGTCTCTGCAAAGCAAAACGCTTCCGCTACAAGAACAACAATATGACCGATCTGGAAGAACAGCTGCAAGCGGCCGATGCCGCGGGCGCCCGTTTCAAGATGATTGCCACGGACGGTGTCTTTTCAATGGACGGTTTCATCGCGAACCTGCCTGGAATATGTGACCTGGCCGATAAATACAACGCCACCGTCATGGTAGATGAATCCCATTCGGTCGGTTTCATGGGCAAGCACGGCAAAGGCACCCACGAATACCATAATGTGATGGGTCGTGTGGATATCCTGACCGGCACCTTTGGCAAAGCATTGGGTGGTGGCAGCGGCGGCTACACCAGCGGTCCCAAAGAAATCATAGACCTGCTGCGTCAGCGTTCCCGTCCGTACCTGTTCTCCAACACGCTGGCTCCTTCTATATGCGCCGGCACTTTGAAAGCGCTGGAGATCCTGAACCGTTCCACAGAACTGCGCGACCGTCTGGAAGAAAACACACGCTATTTCCGCTCTTCCATGACCAAGCTGGGATTCAATATCCCGGAAAGCACACACCCCATCGTTCCCATCATGCTGGGCGATGCAGTACTGGCTCAGAAATTCGCGGCCCGGATGCTGGAAAAAGGCGTTTATGTGGTTGGTTTCTTCTATCCCGTTGTACCGCAAGGTAAAGCCCGCATCCGCACACAAATCTCCGCCGCACACACCCGCGAGGAACTGGATCTGGCTATCAACGCCTTCGCGGAGACTAAGAAAGAATTGATGTAGAACTTAAAAAACTGAGAATGGAGTCGACAACTCCATTCTTTGTTTTTATATTGCGTAAAAAGGCATATCCATGAGAAACAACGTTCCCTTAAACCTTCTGCTGGTAGATGGATCCTCTGAGGAAAACGCCAATCTCAAACTTATCCTGGAGGGGCAAGGCTATGAATCTGTCATCGAGAACATTGATTCATATACAGAGTTCAGAGAACATCTCAAGGGTAATGTGGATGCCGTCTTGTCCGAAGCGGACTCCTCCAAGAATCTCCGTCTTTTGAGCATCATCAAAGCCGAAAACCCCGGCATGCCTTTTATCGTCATTTCAAAAAATAATATCCCTTCTGAGGATGTTATCAATGAAATGAAAGCAGGTGCCTCCAACTATGCATACAGAGATGATCTGAAGGGACTGGGCACCACCATTGAAAAAGAGATCAAAGCCTTTCATGACTACCAAAAGGATCTGCCTTATCAGAAAGAACTGAAAGAACGGGCGGACCGCTACCGCAGTCTCTGGGAAAACTCAAGAGATGCCCTCATGCTGGTCACTGACAATATGATCATCAGTGTGTGCAATCCGGCCGTGGAGACTATTTTCGGCTATCCGAGTGAGGCCCTGAACGGTCTGCCACTGTCCACGATCCAGCCGCCTGAAAGATTTAAAGATGTCCCCCTGCTGACTGATTATATCGAAATGGACAAAGGAGAATTCAATTCTCTGCCTCATTTTGAAACCCAGGCTCTTCATAAGGACGGTCATACCATCGACATCGAGTTTTTCGTGGATAAATTCACATTGAACGGGAAAACGGCAACGACTTTGACCATCCGCGACATCACCCAATGGAAACGGACACAAGCCGAACAAATCAAAAACAAAGAACAGATCCGGATCGCACAGCAGATACATAAAAAACTTTATCCTGAAACCTATCCGGACTTCCACGGCTACGATATAGCGGGCATTTCCTATCCGGCTGAAGAAATCGGCGGCGATTATTTCGATTTCTTTGAACAGGGACGCAACTCCCTGGATATCGTAATCGGAGACGTTTCCGGCCACGGACTGGGTCCCGCCATCCTGATGGCCGAGACGCGAGCCTATTTGAGAGTGCTCTCCCGAAACCGTGAGTATCTGAACGAGATACTTACGAGAACTAATCAGGTTCTGGTCGAAGACATGGATCCGAACCGATATGTAACTCTGACCCTTTTGCGGCTTATTTCGCGCCCGTCTGCATTCATTTACGCCAATGCCGGCCATACACCCGGTTTCATCATCGGGGTAGATGGTCAAGTGCGGCAGAAACTGACCCGCACCGGCATCGTCCTGGGACGTAAAGCTGATGTCGTTTATAAACAAAGCGAATATATCGCTCTGGAAGAAGGAGATATATTAGTACTCCTGACAGACGGGATGCAGGAGATATTTTCTCCCGATGGAGAAATGTTTGGAACAGAACGCATTATCAAAACCATTCACAAACATAGAGAATGCTCTTCTAAAAAGATCATCGAAGCCCTATACAAAGCCGGGACAGATTTTTCCCAAACTCCTACTTTGGACGATGACTTCACCTGTATCATCATCAAGGTAAAACATTAGATCTATATACACGAAAAAAAGAGAGAGTCCGTACTCTCCCTTTTCATATTCACCCAAACGCGTGGATTACCGTGGTTTGACTTCCACCGATTCGATTTCGGATATCTTCATCGTGATCTCCGAACCACCTTCCAGCGGAACCATATAAATATCATCGGTTGTCACACGAGAGAAGCGCATTCCTTCAAAATGCTTGTCTCCAACTGTGATAACAAACTTTACCGCCTTTTCCTTGGCACCTAATACCGGACGGAAGAAAGTCGGGAATTTGGTTTCAAAGAACTTGCGGTTGAAAGTGACATCACCTCTCTTATACACCGCGGATTCAAGACCGCTGTTATCCCCTTTCACAGTAGCTGCGCGTGAAACCATGCGGGTCGCCATATTCGCGCCTGTGGCTGAACCAGTCGCGTCCACAAACTCACGTTCCTGCGTTGGAATCTCCTCTGTCGGCTCTTCTTCAACAACTGCTTCGGGCTGAGTCAGAAAGATAATAGGCCCCAGAACCGGCAAGACCGCGGAAACACCGCACACCAAAGCCGGTTGTTTACGGCGAAAACGCGCTACCGTGTATGCTGTTACTAAATTCGCAACATATAACGCCAACAACAGCAGCAATCCGACAGGAGTGATCCAGGCACTTAAAAAACTTGGATCCGGATTGTAATAAGTCAAACGCTCCACATCGCTTACCACAATTTTCGGTGGGGGTTTCACTTCTTTGGCCTTAAACTCCAGCGGCACTTCAATAAAAGGATCCGCATAATACTGAGCTTGAGGGCTTTTCTTAGCTAACTCTTTCAGAGAATCCTGGGTAAAACTGGGCCACTGGATCTTGTCGCTGTAGCCTCCAGAATCTTTTCTGAAAACGACACCATCTTCCTTAAAGGTGATAGGCTCTCCTTTAATGATCTCACCATTTGTGCAAAAGTATTCACCCCCAAACAGTTGATTCGGGGCATGAAGCACTGCGCAAATTCCGACTACAAACAACAAGCGTTTTAACATCGCTCCCAATTTCTACCAAACCTATTAAAAAATATAAAGTCTAAAATGCATACTGATGTCACTTCACTGATTTTTCCTTTCAGAATATCCTACTTTGGGGCAAAATCATTCCCGTGATCGGAAATACCAATCGGTTCACTGCAGCGCTTCACTGCGAAAATGAAAACTGCCCTCCTGTTTGGATGATGCGGCAGGCAGGCCGGGTATTGCCCGAATACAGAGCATTGCGGGAAAAGTACTCATTCCTGGAGATGGTACGCTCACCGGATCTCTGCGCAGAAGTCACTCTGCAGCCAATTCGACGCTTTGGATTTGATGCAGCTATCATCTTCAGCGACATCTTGGTCATCCCGGAAGCTATGGGACAGCACTATAGTTTTCAGAACTCAAAAGGCATTTCAATGGATTTCTGTCTGGATCCGAACCATTTTGAAACCCAGCTCCAATGGAATCAGGTGACAGACCGTCTTTCTTATGTCAAAGAAGCGCTTCATCTGGTTCGTTCAAAACTCGATCCCTCAACTGCTCTGCTAGGATTCGCCGGTTCTCCCTGGACACTGGCTTGTTTTATGCTGGAAGGAGGTCATGTTCCCATAGACACCCCCCCAAAAGCTCTGGATTGGTATCATCGTGATCCCCAGACTTTTGACGCGTTTATGAGCCGTATGGCTGAAAAAGTATCAGAATACCTTCTGATGCAATGGAATACCGGTATTGATTCAGCTCAGATCTTTGACAGCCTTTCACCGCTTATCCCTGAAGCGGATTACTGGAACACTTCTGGAAAATATATCGCAAAGATCCTTGCTGGCTTGGGAACGGAACGTCCTATGATCGTTTATTCCAAGGGCGACGCCTGGAGGCACTTTCTATCCACTTCCGCTCAAGTTTTCTCTGTGGATTGGACACAATCCTTGCCTGAAGTGGCCTTAGCCGCCGGACCTCACCGCTGTGTGCAAGGCAATCTAAATCCTGAACTGATGACGCAAACACCAGAGAATGTTCGTGGTGCTGTGACAAAACTGCTTCGTTCGATGAGTGGTCATCCGGGGTTT
>JAEENR010000090.1 GCA_016283885.1 Verrucomicrobiota bacterium | reverse complement strand
ACATCATCGATGTGGTATTGTATTTGCGCTTCAATGATATGCCCCAGAGGATAATCCGGCAGATAGAGTCCGCTGTGGATCATGTGAGAATAAATCGCTAAGATCGGAGAATCCTGCAATCCAAACACCGGAGCGCAATAGGTATTCCAACATTTCCTGGCAATATCGATCACTGCGGCTTTCAGTTGTGCGGGAGTGGCTTCCGGATGATCATACATCCAATGCCAAACAGCTATATCCACCATGGCCACAGCTGAGATTTCGTAGCAGCCCCAAATGTCATTCAAAGCACGTAAAGCTCTTGTCTTTTCATCCGGTTTCTGCAGTCCCAGCATTTCCATGTCTTTGCCCTGGAAGAAGAAGGCCATTCCTTCCGTAAATGCCGTATTTGGCACTCCATTGAGGAAATATTCATCTATCCAGTGCAACGAGATCGTTTGCTCTGTACAATGCCCCAGCTCATGCATTCCCGTATTAAAACTTTTATAGTTCATTCCTCCCTTGGACTCTTCAGTACGCAAATGAGCTTTTTCAAAACGCATCCCGGCACCAAACGCATGACCGGATCCTCTTACCGGATCCACACTGATCTGCTGGCCAATATATTTTGCTTTCTGCTCTGTAAAACCTAACTTCATCAACAGGTTAGGTATATCATCCTGGAATGCCTTCAGATTCGGATATCTTTCGGTACAAAGCTTATCCAGGTATTCTTCAGAATAATCCCCACGCGCCTGGAATCCAGTGTACCAGAGATCAAACGGCTCCAGCGGTCTTCCTAATCTCTTGGAAATCAGTGTCGCGACCTCTTTGATTTCCGGGGCTGTCAGAACTTCCACCAGTATCGCAGAGAAGCGATCTTCCGGAATTTCACGGTCTTCATTGAACTTGCGCTCGATAAGTGTTGGATTCCTTTGAGAATAAGGATCTTCCAACTTGCAAGCATTAAAGATATTCAGCAGTACCTCATACCGGGTATCTTTCTCCGGCTCAGTGCTAGCCTTCACATCTGCTTTATCCGGACGGTCTTCATCTTTGACCTGAGACACCGTCACTTCATTGCTGAACAGATTCCAATCTAAATTTGGATTATTGATCACAGCGGCAGGAACAGTCTGCGCGATGACACGCTCCATGATTTGCTGAAGCATTCTCTGTTTTTTCAGCACACGTTTCGGATCATCTGTGTTGTTGCTGTAAAGGGCTCGGATTTCATCTCTTAAATCCCAATGTGAAAGAAGTTTCAATCCGGAATTGAACAAGCGATCCCCTTTCTCATCCAGGACGTGGTGCATATAAAATTTATAATCACCAATATATGCATCCGCATCCGCAAATGCCTGGGCGATTTTTTGTGTTACACCGGCCGGAACTCGTTTGGAAAACATGGAGGCTAAACGAGCCTCTGCCCATTGACGGCGAGTCCAACGCTCCCCTTGCTGGATGCGCTCATCCAATGTCGTCACGGGGAAATTCAATAAAATAATGTGAGCCAGCTTGTTCTGGAAAAAGTCATCATGCAGATGTGCCCCCGGATCGAATCCCGCAAAGATCTGATCCACCGGCTGGATCGGACCTAAATCCAGATCAACCTGTTCCCGGAGAGAGAGCTGTACCATCAAATTATGTCCGATCAACTGCTCCAGCTGCTTTTCAAATTTTTTGAACAGAATATCTTTTTCTGCATCCGTTCCGGCAAAATATGTTTGAACAAAATTCTCAAAATCTTCAGGTGTCCCATCCTTCGGAAGCCACAACTCGGCTACTTGCCGGAGTCCTTGCTGGATTCGTTCTTTCTGTTTATTCCCGTATTTTTCAGTCAGCTGTTTTTCCAGTTTTTCAATTCTTTGTTTCATATCATTTAAATCAATATTCGCCATCGAACGGATGGCTGCCCCTTCCATCGGCACAAGTTTTACATCTTGAGCATACGCTGGATGCGCACTCAAACACAAACATAACAACGCCGATGAAAACAAAATCTTCTGCAGATGTTTCACGGCGTTATTATAAAACAAACTCTTATCATTTCAAAACCTAAAGATAAAAATAAAAAGCCCGTCTTCAAAGACGGGCATAAATCTTATATGGATATCTCTTTACTTTTTATCCGTTTTTTTCTCAGCGTCCTTTTCTTTTTCACCCTTGGGGTCATCATCCACACTGATCAAAACACACCAGAAATCAGAGGTTTCTTCGTTTTTCCCTGCCACCGATTGAGGTTTTTTGGCAGTGATCTTTGCTCTTTTTTTGACGACCATTTTGTCTTCGCCATAAAGTTTTACTTCAACCGTATTTCCTTCAATCTTTTGGATCTCGATTTCGCACTTCTTGCTCATGCGAACTTTTTTTTCTTTATCATCAACCAGATTGACCCGTTTGCAGCTGATCTCATAGTAGTACTTCCACTTTAAAAACTCGCCAAGGCGTTCTTTTACCGTGGAGTCCACTTCTTTAAACTTATTTTCCATGGGAGTTCCTTTGATATCCTTATCCGTTCCCCAGATAAGCTGCAGCTTCAAAGGAAAATCTGCTTCATTCGCTGATTCTTCCGCTCTCACAACCGCAGAACACACACAACTCAAAAAAAGAGCCAATGAAATAAAAAAAGCAAATAAACTACGATAAAATTTCATAACTATCTATTTCTTACTAAGATCCCAACGAAAGATCCACATAGGATGAATCGATCCATTCAATGCAGATCGTATCACTTTCCAAAGTCGTCGTGGAAAAACCGGGTTCCGTTTCCACTTCAAAATAACCGGATGCGGCAGCGACTTTTTGCGGACTCATTTCATAAACACACGTCAAAGTGAGGATCACACAAGCCGCTATAGCCGGAGCCCAGATCCGCCGAGCCCATGCCATCTGTTTCCAGAAATTGTTTTTCTCCGCTGCCGCAGCCTTCAGCTCATCACTTTGCTTCTGTATCTTGGCTTGTATCGCCGCAAAATAATCCTCTTGCGATTGAGGAACAGAAATCGGATCGGCCTTCAAAACATCATTCAGGAGAACAGAAACATCTTTCTGACGGCGGTATTCATCCGCCAACTCAGCATCTGCTTTTATCTGAGCTTCCAGCTCCAAAGACTCCGCCGGGGACAACTGCCCATCCACCAAACGAACTATCTTTTCTATATCTTGTTCTCTTATCATTGTTTATAGACCATTTTTGGGGTCGATTCCACGTTTTTCCAGTATTGCTCCGAGCAGCCTGGATAAATTCTTTTTGCCATAAAAAAGCCTGGACATCACGGTTCCTGTGGAACAATTCATTCGTTCCGCGATTTCTTTGTATTCCAGCTGTTCAAAATACATATATTCCAGAGCTAATTTTTGTTCTTTGGAGAGATTCTCCATAGCAGACAGTATAATCTCTGTCTTTTCGCTGTCTGCTATCCCTTTCAAGGGATCGGCATCCACTTTGGGGGTCCACTCACCTTCACCGTTTTTCTCCGTCAATTCATCAATAGATTCCTCTACGGGGTGACGCTGTTTTTTGCGCAAATGATCGTAACAGACATTGATCGCAATGCGCGTGATCCATGTTGTGAAGGGAGAATCTCCCTGAAACTGATATAACCGAGTCCAAGCTTTTACCCAAACATCCTGAGAAAGATCTAAAGCATCTTCTTGATGTTGAATCATTTTATAAATCTGGGCGTAAACCCGATCCCGATAACGCGCCACAAGCACCTCAAAAGAGGATTGATCCCCGTCTTTTGAACGCTCGATCAAAACATCATCGCCCAGCGAAGTATATTCGACCTCACCAGCCATATTTTTTGACGTTATTATTCACGTTATTATTCATTTAAAACCAAAATTTCCTACAATTTCCCTTTTGTCGTAGGAATTTGGTTCCCCAAACGCGGATCATGCTGACAGGCAGAATCCACCGCACGGGCAAAGGCTTTGAACATTCCTTCTATAATATGGTGCGGTTCATCACCATACAACAATTCTAAGTGAAGATTACAGCGGGATTCATTCACAAAAGCCTGGAAAAACTCTCTCGCCAATCCAAATCGAAAGGCTGACGACATATCCTGAACACGTTCCTTCAATGATACACAATTCATCGCCTTTTTATCCAGTCCGCGATAAACCAGATAAGGTCGTCCGCTAAAGTCTATCACACAGCGAACCAAACATTCATCCATTGGAATATAAGCCTCACCTGTAAAAGGATTTCTGGGATCAAATCCCGTTCCGTAACGATGGATCCCCGCTTTATTGCCCAATGCCTGCAAAAAGGCTTGTCCCAAAGCTAATCCGCAATCCTCCACAGTATGATGAGCATCTACCTCAATATCTCCCTTGCAGATCAACTTCAGGTCTGAAAGAGAATGTTTGGCAAAGAGCGTCAGCATGTGATCAAAGAAAGGAACTCCGGTTTTGATATTTCCCTTACCTGAACCATCGACATTCAATGTCAGGCTGATAGATGTTTCTTTCGTTTTTCGTATTATTTTAGCTTTACGCTCCATACTCGCGGCTGAGTATATTACACTGATAAGAAAGCCCTTCCAAGAAGAAAATCACCTTCTTAAAAGAAAAACGCCGTGTGTTATACGGCGTTTCACTAAATCTCTCTGTAGAGATATTTAAATTTTAGTAAACCTCAGCAGAGTGAGCCCCGAACCAATCCCAGTCGGTTTTATCCCCGCCGATCTGTAATGTGTCCGGCATATAAATTTGTTTTACCGTCCTACAATCCACGATCATCGGTTTGGTCTTCCATTTTCTCACTTCACTGTGACCATCGGCATACGAGAAACCGCAGGCACCATTGTGCAGTGAGGAAGGAGTATCACGCCAGGTAGAACGGCTGGGATCACCTTTCACAACCTTCACACCACCCTCATTGATGATACCGGCTTCCGGGAACAGACAACCGTCATTCACACTGTCGGGATGTTCATCCACGATCACCCAGGCAGCTGTCGGTTTAAGTTTCTTTAAATCGCTCATCTTGCGATAAATACGAAGTCCCTTGCCATCTTTATTGGTATCCCAGTAGGCTTCACCGGGGCCGGCGTTCTGATTCATATAAGCATTCATGGAAACAGTACGCACACGCTGTTTGCCAATGACACCTTTTGAACCTTGCTGCAACGGGTTGTTGTCAGCCGGGCATTTGAAAGCTTTCGCGGCCTTGCTCATGTAGTTGCCCATCTGAGCATAACGGGGATCCACCAGATACAGCCAGTTTGTGTTATCCGTACCGCCTTCCCAATCCAGCCAGCCTGTTACCCAGGAAAGCGGGCGATCATTCGGATCACCGGACTCAAAGTTCGGCATCATCCAATCTTCCTGGTCGTTTCCATACATGATCCAAGCCAAAGTGATCTGCTTGGTATTATTCATACAGCTGATACCCTGAGTCTTAGCTTTTGCTTTGGACAAAGCAGGTAAAATCATACCTGCCAGAATCGCAATGATCGCAATCACAACAAGTAATTCGATCAATGTAAAACCTTGTTTTTGATTTGATTTATTTAAAGCACTTATTTTCATAGTCACACTGCCATTAACGACTGATGCTAGTGTAGTGCGTAAAACCCAATTTGTCAAATAAAAATAAAAAATTTTAAAATTTTAAGGGGTCACCCCGTAAATGTCTTTCCCCTCTTATTAAAATAAAACGCATGAAAAAGATATTGGATATCTTTGATCGTCTGGTTTCTTTCTCTATGAGAAAAAGAAAAATCGCAAGTCTGGGCAGCATCCAAATCGTTGAGATAGATGGATATTATAAAGCTATAGGAGGCTCTTTTGAGGAAAGAGCCATCCTCCGCCAGTATCTTTCCATCAATCTGAACTGTTCCTTTAACAGTTTATCTGAGCACAAGCAAAACCAGAAACTGCTGTTATTGGTGAATAGTCTTTAACAGTTCTCTCAATTTGATACGGGATTCCACCCGGTGTTTCGCGCTCTCAAAGCGGCGGATCTCATCCGGAGTTTCCGGGATAAGCTTGGGCACAGGGATGGGCCGTCTGTCCTCACCCAACGCAACAAATGTCAAATATGCCTTTGTCGCGACAGAACGTGTTTTGGCATAAGGACATTCACGGAATACCTTGACTCCGACTTCCAGAGATGTCCTGCCAACATAATTGACGGATGCCTTTAGACAGGCATGTTCCCCGATCATAATGGGTTCAATAAAAGATAAACTGTCAATATTGACCGTCACCACCTCATGTTCACAATGGCGGCGAGCCACAATCGCAGCCAGCATATCTATCCAGGCCATGATCGTTCCACCAAAAGCTATACCTGAATCATTAGCGTGCTGCGGCATCACTAAGTAGCATGATTCCGCGGCCGATTCACTGGGATGTTTTCCTCTTTCTATACTCATAACGCAGAAGATATTATTAAATAAAAAAGCCTTTTAACCGGATCTTGTCAGTACCTTCACCAAAAAATACCCAAGCCATTAAACGAAACCCATTAGACCAAGTCAAGGGAGTCCTTATAAAACATCGAAATCGCTTATAAAAGTTGCAGACTGAACGTGAAAATGGCATGATTCCCCTGTGATGAAGTATTTGAATCTCAAAAGAATGGTCAGCACTTCAATATGTGTGCTGATAGGATGTCTGTCACTGCAAGCAGAAGAAAACGGACGGCTCGAATCAAAACAAACTCCGATCCAGCCCACTTTTGAAGCCCTGGCAAAAGATGCAAAAACACCGGAATGGTTCAAAAACGCAAAGTTTGGCATCTTTGCCCACTGGGGACCTCAGTGCCAGGCGGCTTCCGGGGACTGGTATGCCCGCTGGATGTATGATGAAAACAACTGGCAGGGCAAAGTTCATCGCGCCAAATACGGTCCGCCTTCCAAATTCGGCTTCAAAGATGTCATCCATGAATGGAAAGCGGAGAATTGGAACCCGGATGAACTGGTCGCTCTCTACAAGAAAATGGGAGCCAGATACTTAGTTTCACTTGGCAATCACCACGACAACTTTGACCTCTACAACAGCACCTATCAGCCCTGGAATTCTGTCAATTTGGGACCTCAGAGAGATATTTCCAAAGAATGGAAAGCCGCGGCGGCTAAACACGGTCTCCATTGGGGTGTCAGTGTCCACGCTTCACATGCCTGGCTTTTCTATGAACTCTCTCAGGGAGCCGATTCTCAAGGAGAATTCAAAGGTATTCCTTATGACGGGAAACTCACAAAAGAAGACGGGAAAGGTCTTTGGTGGGAAGGCTATGATCCGCAGGATCTGTACGCGCAGAACCACCCTCTGAGTCCTGACCACAACATCTTTGCCAACTGGGAATGGGGCAAAGGTGCTACCCCACCTTCACAGGCTTATATGGATAATTTCTATAACCGGACTATCCAGCTCATCAATGACTATGAACCGGAAGTCCTCTATTACGATGATACCGTATATCCCTTCTATCCATTGAATGATATCGGGTTACTCATTACAGCGCATCTGCACAACACAAGCGCTGCCAAAAACAACGGTGTCACTCAAGCCGTTGTCACAGGTAAAGTGCTGAATGAGGATCAGAGACGATCACTTTTGTGGGATGTGGAGCGCGGCGCGCCATCGGAAATCACTACCCCCTACTGGCAGACTGACACCTGCATCGGCACCTGGCACTACGATCAAGGCATCTATGAACGGGGCGATTATAAAAGTGCCGGTACTGTCATCCGGATGCTCATTGATATCGTAAGCAAAGGCGGAAATCTGATGCTGAGTCTGCCCATTCGTGGAGACGGCACTTTAGATGAAAAAGAACTGAAAATCGCCAATGAAATCGCTCACTGGATGCAGACAAATCAGGAAGGCATCCATGATACGACTTATTGGAAAGTCTATGGTGAAGGGCCTCAGACTGAAAATAAATTACAAATCAACCGCCAGGGATTCAATGAAGGTCAAGGAAACCCCGCGACCGCAAAGGATATCCGCTATACCAAAAAATATAATCTGGTTTACGCTTTCACATTGGGGGTTCCAACCGAACCCACCGTGCTGAAATCCTTTGCCAACGAAAAAATCGACTCCATTTCATTACTGGGTTCCGATGAACCTGTTCAATATGAAATGGACAACGGTGTGCTGACGATCCAACCGCCGGAAAAAGCACCTTTTGACGAAGCCTTATGCTATAAGATCATGTTGAAAATGAAAAATTCAGGAATCAAAAACGAACTTCTTTCAGAACAGTCACAACCGGAACTCTCCCGGGCTCCACAAGGATTCGATGCTGAAAGACAAAATATCGAAAAAGGCAAACTGGAAACTGTCACCTATCCTTCCGGCACTGTCGGCAATGACCGCAAGGCTTTAGTCTATACGCCTTACGGCTATTCCACCGACAAGAAATACCCTGTGTTATATCTTCTGCACGGGATCGGCGGTGACGAACATGAATGGGAAAACGGCGGCAAAGCAAAGACGATCCTCGATAACCTATACGCCGATAAAAAACTCACCCCCATGATCGTGGTGCTTCCTAACGGAAGAGCCATGAAAGATGACCGGGCTGTCGGCAATGTGATGG
>JAEENR010000089.1 GCA_016283885.1 Verrucomicrobiota bacterium | reverse complement strand
GCTATTCGCCGGATTGTTTCGAGGATCCTCCGAACGGCTTTGGAGGATTATTCAGATCCCTTTAAGCGAGATGAAGGAAACAAGCTTCCGCACGAAGGCAAGCTGGAACGCATAGCACAGCCTTCGCTTGATTTGCCGACAAAGCCAGAAATGAAAACGGCGGAGACAAACGCTCCAGCTGTGCCTGAAAGCAGACCTTATACCCAGTCTCTTCCATTTTCGCCTATCGGAGTCAAAAATGTACCGATTAAGTCGGATAGAAAGATGACCTATCCGGGACAATACCGGGTTCTATCTCAAATGACGGAAGCGGAAAACACAGAGATCCAACCTGAACCGATGCCGCTTGCGAATGCTCCGTTGCTTACGGTACCACTACGCTTTTTAGGTGTTTTAAATAGACTTTATCTCCTTTTTGAGTCGGACAGAGGTCTGGTACTGGTCGATCAACATGCGGCGCATGAACGTGTCCTTTTTGAGCGACTGATGGCCCAGACCGAACAGGGTAAAGTCGAATCACAGCAGCTCCTTTTATCTGAAACAGTGGAACTGGGAATGAGAGACGCTTCACTGATCCGAGAAAAGCTGCCTGTTTTTCATCGTTTGGGGATTGGTTTGCATGAATTTGGAGAGAGAACTTTCTTGATTGATTCTCTGCCGAGTTTTATCAAGGGTATTTCTGCCAAGAAATTTATCTTGGATCTTCTGGATGATTTGCGCACCGCTGGACGTGAACTGACTCAAGCGGACATGGCTGAGGAACTCATTGCTTCCCATTCCTGTCGTTTGGCGGTAAAAGCCAACGACATCGTCAACCGGGAGGAGATAGATCATCTGATGGATGATCTGCGCCATTGCAGAATGCCGTACACATGTCCACATGGACGTCCCACCATTATTGAGATCAGCCAAAGAGATCTCGAGAAAAAGTTTCGCCGTGTTCTCTGATTTAATCAGCTTGGTTGGTGAACTGTAGTTTTACAGGCCCTTGGAGACCGGAGTCCAGTTTCCCTTGGTAATTGCTGGGTATGGATGCCCAGTGATTGGCTGCAGTGTTGTACACAAGCACTTTTAATGTATTATTTCCTTCGCGCAGAGCTCCTGTCAAATTGAACCGATAAGGAGGCGCGACACATACGCCAAGCGATTTATCGTTGCACCAGACTTCAGCACTACAGGAGACTTTTCCCAAATCAAGGAAGATTTGCTTGGAAGCAGTCTGTTCGTGTGTGAGTTCAAAGGTTTTCTGATAGTATGCGCCGCCGGAGTAGGTACGCAACACTTCCTGCTGGCTCCAGTCTCCCAGTTGTGTTTTGCCGGTGCTGCATTCCAGACGGATAGGACACGGAATGGCGTTTCCGCCATAGATGCCCGGCTGGTGTTCAATGGCAATTGCCACACAAGCTTCTTCAGTCAATGTTGAAGGAAGACTAACGCGGAAGCAGTCCGTGCCACGGACTGTTTCGGACGCACCCAGATTTTTTACATCAGCCGTTTTACCGTTCACCCAAATGCGTGGAGTGCCGACAGCTTGGAGTGTGAAGCTGGTCAATCCTGCAGGAGCGGTAAAACGGTAGTATCCGTAAGCCTGTTGTTCCATGCAATCATAAGGAAGCAGATTGGGCTGATTGTACCAGAGTGTTTCCATTGGCGCGGGAATGGAGGGATCCAGAATTCTGGCCTCAGAGGAAGGAATGCCGGATGGCGCAGCCTGACCTTCCTGGACAGATTCAAAAACGACATAGCCTTTGCCCGGTCTGGTATATTTCAGGAGAATGGTATTATGTCCCTGTTTGAGAGAGACTTTTTGAACATCTTTATCAATGGGTTGACCGTTGATCCAGATGAAAGCGGGAGCATAGTCCCCAATTCGCATCCAGACCTCGCCGTCTTGAGCGGTCAGAACTGTGGAACGCAGATAATAGACGCTGCCGTCTTCTTCTTTTTCGCGTGCAGTATCCCGGTTATAGTTGATCTGTTTCTTGTTTCCCAGGGCGATGATATTGTCATGTACTTGCTCTTTGAGTCCGTGCCAGCCCTGGCGACCGTGGTCATCCTGCAGACCGCTCTTCCAAGAGAAGTCATAAGGTTGCCAATAGAAAGTGCGACCCTTGGCAAAGAAACCGCGTTCTGGATTAGGGTCGGCTGAACTCAGTATTTTAGCATCCAGTTCTGTTGTGGCTTCATGTTCGGTGAGCGGACCGAGTTTCCAGAATTGAGGACCGTATCCATAGCGTTCATGCCTCCATTGACTGTCATTAAAATCTGGTGCAGTCCAATCCTCATTGAGAGGAGTAGATGTCAATTTATAACGGAAGAAGCGGGCTTCCGGTCCCATTAAAGTGGAGCCTGTTTTCGGGTCATACGGAGGCCAGTGGAAGTCGCCCCAGCGATTGTCCAGTGTGGGCTTGAGGGTAATCTCCCAATCACCATCCAGCGTCAGTTCAGAATCTGAACCGCACAGAGGCAGTTCCTCATTTACTGTAGTTGCATCCTCTGAAAAGACGAATATCTGTACCTGAGTGGTGGTGAGAGGCATCTTGATTTTCATTCCGTGTTTGTCAGGAATCACATCACGACAAGCATAAGTTTTACCTGTCCAGGGATCCCATAATTCTACATGCCCACTGGCACGGAACAGATATTCATCGCCCTGTTGAGCACCATAGATAAAATAAAAATCACGTTGTCCAATCGTGCGGTGGACATAGCTGACCGAATCATCCAGTTTGGGAGATTTCATGGAAGTGATATCGGTTTGTAAATAATTGTGGAGAGCATTGGCCAGATGTTCAGCGTTGACAGCATGAATGCCGATACCCTGAATGGAATTGGTGTAAGCACTAACTTCTTTGGCAAGAGCATTTTCAGAAATGTCATTTAAGATCCCTGTCAGTATCCTAGTGATTTCCGGATCATTGCTGCCGATACGATCGCTGGCTTCGGGCAATGAGCCCGTGAAGGCAACGATACCGCCATTTTCAGCCAATTCTTTTGCTTTTTGCAGTGTGGAGAATCGTACTGCTTTCATGGATGGAATTACCAAAATGGAATAACTTTCACCAGAGACATTGATTTTGCCATCATGGATTTCAGCCCGTTCCAGTGATTCAAAATCAATGAAATCAAAGTCATAACCGTTTCTGTAGAGCTTGGAGCCTGCATCGAATGCAGCGTTTCTGGCTCCGTCACCATCCATGCCTGCTTCCAGTGCGGCGACCGGGTAGAGGATAGCCGCGTCGCAGCGATGGACTCCTTGACTAAGCAGATAGCCCATTCTTTGCAGACACTGCATAAAGGGGGTAATATGCTGCCAGTAGGGCATCCGAAAATGGTTGCAGGGAGGTGCCCATTCCCAGTAGCCACCGTGTGTGGAATAATAAAGACCGTGGAGCGAGAGCAAATTATGGCCCTGTATGAAGTTGACGAGAGTTGCCTTGGTAATATCCGCCGAGCTGGTTCCCCAGCCACTGCTGTGAAAACCTTCCAGCCAGACGCGCGGGCGCAAATAAAGATGAGAAATAGAGGCTGCGACCTTGTTTTTGATGAGGTCTTCCTGCAGATAAGGCTGATCACATCCGGGACCGCTCATCCAACGCTGAGTTCGGAAATAATCGCCAAATTCCGTCAAATCTTTACCTCGTCCGCCGTGGTCGCAGCCGTAGATCATACCACGGCTCGTGTGCCAGTCGTAAACAGGTTTGAAATAACCTTCTTCGCTGAGGGTGACCATCACATCGCGGTAGTCCAGTCTGATCTTAACAGTTTCCGAACCGATATCCTCAAACAGTGCTGGCAGTTTGGGGATGATATCATACCCCTTACGTTGTTGAAATTCATGGGCAAAATACTTGTTCCATAAATTGCCGCGGATACGGAAGTCTAGTTCGTCCGAGAAGAAAAAGTTCAAACCTTTTCCGCTTTCACCTGGCAGATGATCTTCAAATTTTTGGAAGAATGCCTTGATAATCTCCGGACCGGTTGCTGGATTCATTGGATCAATAGTATAAGGGACCCTTTGGTGCCAGACGGCGATCACTTTCCAGTTGCCTTGCGGATCCGATTTTTCAGGTGTCCACTCCAAGACTGTGCCAGAAATCTTTTTTGTGAGATCAAGTGAGCAGGTGGAATCCAGTTTACCGTTGGTGACTGGGTAGGCGATCACGCAGAGAGGTTTTTCTTTCAGTTCCCAGCGCAAATCATCCGTGGCCGCGACTTCTTTGGATTCACTGCGGAGATTGCCACCTTGGATATCGGGATTGTTTTTGAGTGCCTCATCCATGAACGCACCTTGTCCAATGCCCAATGTATAATCGCTCAGACTGACCGACATTCCTTTGGCAGCTGCATCGTGCTGGAATTCTTTGAACAGTGACCACCATTCATTGGAGAACAGTGCGGGAGAACTGGGATAGGTGTAACCGTAGATAAGACCACCTTGGTCACTGTGGGCATAGTTGACTTGCAGACCCACTGTTCCTTTGTCCGCCAGCTGATCTATTTCCCAGCGCAGACGTTCCGGAGTCAGAGGATCACCCAGCCACCAGAAGAAGGGCACATTCCCGTATCCGGTTGGCGGATTTTGAAATCCGGGAAGCGCGTCCATATCTGGTGAACGATCAGGGAATCCTATCGCTCCGGCCGGTGGCTGTACCGACAAGGAAGGATCACTGAAACTCAGGTCCCCCGCACAACAGAGTTGATGATCCAGGATTAGACTGAGTGTCAAAGCGGAACATAAAAAAAGAGGAGATAAAAAGTTTTTTTTCATAGATATCATGTTTAGGGTTGTTGGCGCAGTTCCTTCCGAATAGTCTGGCAGCGTGTCTGCGCCTCGATCTGCCAGCGGATCTTAATACGGTTTTTTTGAAGGGGATCTTTCCACTCATTTTGCAGAAGTGCCTGGAGTTCATTTTCAGCGATGAGAGGTTTTGAGAGACGGATGAGCGTTTCCTCTGCTTTGCCTTTTCGGATGGCTTCTGCCCAGGCTTTTCGCAGTTCTGGATGCGTATCTATCAGCTGAGCACCGATCAGAGCACAGACCAGATCCCTGCGTTTATACGCAAGTTCATTATTCAGTGTGAAAGTGTTGTTGGTGTTGCCGTTTATGACCTTACTCTCATTATAGAAAGGCGAATTCTGAACGGGTGAGTATTGCGGATAGCGGGTGTAAAGATCTTTGCGGATTGGCATTCTCAGTAAGGCGGATCTTACAGGGCCTTCTGGTGAGCCTACGGGGAACATCCATAGTTTCTGCCCCTCATCACTTAGCACAAACTCAATGAATCTCTGGGCTTCTTTTAAGTGTTCCGTGCCTTTCAAGATGGCGATACAGTCTGGCGAGAGAATGGAGAAATCTTCCGGGATTGTAAAGATCATGTTTGTTTTGCCATGCGCATTGACTTGTGTGAAGCCATAAAAATCGATGCAGATGCCGGAAGCCGTATTACCCAGTGTCGTCAGTCGCGGTGCGTCTGTAGCATAACGTCCGATGGAAGTTGAGTTGGCGGCCATGCCTGTGAGTATCCTCCAGCCTTCCTCCCAGCCGTATCCCTGGAGGATGACCTCCATCATGGTGTACATACTGCCACTGTTGCGGGGATCACTGATAGCGACCCAGTCATGCAGTTCCGGGAGTGCGAGGTCTTTCCATTTTTTAGCTTGGGGCAGATGATTGTATTCCTGGACACGGAGATTATGCAGGATACCAAAAGTAGCGATCGTGACACCATACCAGAACCTATCCGGATCGCGCAACAGTGTACCTTGATTGTCGGCGGGAATGGAGGAGAGTATCTCTTCCGGCAGGGAGCATCGCTCCAGAAATTTTTCATTTTTGAGGTCAAAGTAGGGATCTACACCACATCCGAAAAGAATATCCAGTCCTATCCCTTCTGGTTTGGCGGTAAATTCAGAACGAATAAAGCGGATAGTATCACTCGATCCGCCTACGTTTCGCCAGTCCAGTTTGATACTTTCTTTAAAATGTTCCTGATACCAGTTAGAAAATTTTAAGCCAATTTCTTGGCGAATAGATTCAGTGTGCGGTGTGATGATAGAAAGGGATGCGTTTTCCTGTGCATATCCATGTGAAGTCAAAAAAAGGAGAAAAAGAAGAAGTACGAAAGAAAACTGGATGCGGAGGAACCTCATAGCGGGAGTTGTTATTCAGCGATAATTTCGCAACGGTGTTCCCGAATAATGGTGATACGTATCTGCCCCGGATATTGAAGCTCATTCTGGATCTTTGTTGCCAGATATTTTGCCAACATAGAACACTGTTCATCCGTTGCTTGTTCCGGTTTGACAAAAACACGGAACTCACGTCCGGCCTGCAGTGCAAAACAGCGATCCACAGCTGGCAGACCTTTGCCGATAGCTTCCAACTGTTTGAAGCGCTTGATATAAGTTTCCATATTCTCGAGCCGAGCACCGGGTCGTGCCGCACTGACGGCATCTGCGGCAGCGATGATGCAGAGCAGCGGAGAAGGATCCGGCAGGGTGATAGACTCGTGATGTTTGGCAACGCAATCAACGATTTCAGGTGATTCCATATTGCGCTCCAGAAATTCAGCGCCTGCTTTGGCATGACCGCCTTCAGTCTCGTGTGTGACAGCCTTACCAATATCATGCAGCAGGCCGGCCCGCTTTGCAAGAGTGACGTTCAGCCCCAGTTCCCCGGCTAAAAGACCAGAGAGGTGGGCGACTTCGATAGAGTGAGAAAGGATATTCTGGGAGTAGCTGTAGCGGAATTTGAGTCTTCCCAGCATTTTCATAACAGAATCGGGGAGAAGCGTCAGACCGACTTGATCGATTGCGTCTTGAGCTGACTCCATGCCGATCTCTTCTACCTGTTGCGCGGATTGATTAACCACTTCTTCGATGCGAGTGGGGTTGATCCTTCCGTCTTTGACCATGGTCAGCATGGCACGTTTGGCTATTTCACGGCGAATAGGATCAAGTCCGGAAAGAATGATCGTGTTGGGGGAATCGTCTACCAGAACAGTTACGCCAGTTTGGTTTTCAAAAGCTTTGATATTGCGTCCCTCACGACCAATGATGCGCCCTTTGATTTCTTCGTTAGGCAGCGATATGACTGAAGAATCAATATCCATTGTATGAGCAATGGCGCAGCGCTGGATGGCTGCTGCCAAGATACGATTGGCATGTTCTTTGGCTGTGTTTTCGGCATTTTCCAGGATGCGTTTGGAAAGTTTGAGAGCATCGTTTGCTGCGGATCTTTCCACTTCCCTCATTAGCATATCTCTTGCATCCTCAACGGATATTCCTGCTGTTTGGGAAAGCCTTTTACGCCAGGCTTCGATCTCTTCATTAAGATTTTTACGGGAAAAGGCGATATCCGCTTCACGTTCATCCAGACGTTCCTGGCGCTGTTTTAAATTAGCCTCCTGTTCCAGGATGCCTTGCAGCTGCAGCCCGATCAGACCTTCCCGATGGGTGAGTGCTTCTTCTTTTTCGCGGTAATTCTCTTCTTTAAGACGGGTAAATTCTTCCAGTTTTTTTCTTCCTTCCTCCAGATATTCCTCCGAGCGTTTTTTGGTATCCAGCAGAGTTTGTTCTCTCTGCATCTCAAGGGACTTTCTCTGCCAGGCAAACCATAAGATTAAACCAATGGTAGCCAAAATAAAAAATCCTATCTCGATCCAAAAATTATTCATCTACGCACGTGTGTATCCTGGGAGAAGTTGCTAAAAAGTCGACGCGGCAATCGTGAGGTTCTATCGGCAGTGAGGTTTGAAGCGACCATGACCAGCATATCCCACACTTTATTCCGGGTAAATCGATCAGGAGCCGGTCATAAAAACCTTTTCCTCGTCCCAGCCTGCAACCAGCCCGATCAAATGCTAGACCAGGAACCAGCGTCATGTCAATGTTTTCCTTTGTAGTATATTGAGTAACAGGTTCTAAGATTCCGTATTTCCCGACTTGGAGATCCCGTTCCGAATCGTGTATCTCGGCGATTCCGTAAACCTCTTTCATCGGATCGTAGCGCGGCAGATAGAGATGTTTCCCTTCACGCAGGGCAAGCTGGTGTAGAGGGGAAATGTCCGGTTCATCTTTCATTGGGACAAACATCAGAATATGCTGAGAATCCTTCCAGAGTTTAGAGCCCGTCAAAAGCTCACAGATAATCCGGCTTTCCTCGCCGAGGATATGAAGATCAATTCTGGAAGTTTTTTCCCGGATCTTTTTCCTCAGAATGGCTTTTTCTGTTTTCAGAAACTCATTCATCCTCACTCTTTTTGCGTATCTTTTTCAACGCATCCCGCCAAGGCTGACTGCGTTCCTTGATTTTCTTTTCGATACCCATCTCAGTTGGAACATAATAAGTGCGATTTGCACCCAGATAATCCTGAGGAACGAAGTGGTCGGGGAAGTTATGTGCGTAGAGATAATCATTTCCGTGTCCCAGCTTTTCCGCGCCGGAGTAGTGGGAATCCTTGAGGATATCCGGAACGGGGATCGTCTTTCCGGAGCGAACATCTGACAGAGCCGAATCAATGGCCATGATGGCGCTGTTGCTTTTATATGCGGTGGCAATATAAATGGCCGCTTCCGCTAGAGGAATGCGAGCTTCCGGCCAGCCTATGAATTCTGAGACTTGAACAGCCGCGTTGGCCAGGACAAGTGCCATAGGATCCGCCAGCCCCACATCTTCCGCCGCGCAGATAGCTATGCGCCGCGCAATAAACCGGGGATCTTCGCCTGCATGGATCATCTTGGCCAGCCAGTAGATAGCCGCATCGGGATCACCGCCGCGCATGGATTTGATAAAAGCGGAAATAGTGTCATAATGTGCATCTCCGTCCGCGTCATAAACCACGGCCTTTTTCTGAATGGATTCCTCCGCGCTGGCCAGAGTGATGTGGATTGTTCCATCGGAATCAGGAGGAGTGGTTAACGCTGCGATTTCCAAGGAATTAAGAGCCTTCCGCGCGTCGCCATCGGATAATACGGCCAGATGCTGAAGTGCAGGTTCATCAGCTTGTATTTTTCGCAGACCTAAACCTCGTTCTTTATCTTCCAGCGCTATGTGGAGGAGTTTGATAAGCTCATCACGTGAAAGCGGTTTCAGTTCAAATATTTGAGAGCGGGATACCAGAGGCGCGTTGATAAAAAGGAAGGGATTATGTGTAGTTGCGCCAATAAGTCGGATGACACCAGATTCCACATCAGGTAACAGCAAGTCCTGCTGTGGTTTATTAAAACGGTGGATCTCATCGATGAAAAGCAGAGTGGGCCGTCCGGTGTTGGAAAGCCGGTTCATTGCCGAAAGCAAGACACGGCGGATATCCGATGCATTCGATTCTACACCGCTCAACCGTTCAAAATAGGTTTGTGTACGAGTCGCTATCAAAGTAGCGAGACTGGTTTTGCCGGTGCCGGGAGGCCCGTAGAGGATCAGAGACTGGATGCGGTCTGCTTCAATAGCCCGGCGGAGCAGTAATCCTGGCGCGAGTATATGTCCTTGGCCAATAAATTCTTCCAGAGTTCTTGGACGCATCCTCGCGGCAAGCGGTTGAGCGGCATCCAACCTCTTTTTCAATGTGTCATCCGATGTATATTCGGAGTGAGTGGTATGTTTTACCACAGGTGTCTGATTGGGAAAGAGCTCACCTTGTGTTTCATTATCCCTGGAGAAAAAGTTTTTGTTTGCCATTTTCCACTGTCTCCCATACAAAAAACCCCGCAATTGCCGTGTGAACAGTTCCTTTGAACGGAACGAGAAACAATGGGACAGGTCCGACGGGTCACGTGTTTCCTACTCAAGGCAGGCTTGCACATCAACGTCCGCGGCTAGAGTCCCTTCCTACATATAATTACGGTTCAAGGATTTGCTTCTAAGCACGTACAACGCAGGGAAAGGGGGTTGCTTCCCTCATTGGGAAGTCATTAAAAAGAGCAACAATAGACAGGCGTATCCGCCTCTCACATGAGAAAAGTGTAAGCCCAAAAATGGAATTATGCAAGTGCTAAAGAAGGATTTTCATTTTTTCAAAAAGTGGGGAATAGCATGTTTTTTTGGAAATACGCTTGCCAAATGATTTTTGAGGGGAATAATAAACAGGCACCGTGGGGGCTCCTCTGCGCGTCAGGACTTGGAATTAATTCCAAGTGGCTTTGCGTTGTCCCTCATGGAAGGAATTATTTCCTCTTTGTGGTTTAACTAGTATAACGAGAAGCTTTTATGACGCTAGCAAGTATTTTATCCGTTGATCAGATCATCACCCAGATGGATTCCAAAAACCGTTGGGATGTTATTGATGAGTTGATCCAAAAACTGGTTGACTGCGGTAAGATCACCGCGGAAAAAGCCCCTCAGATCGTGGAGGCTGTGAAGAAAAGGGAAAGTTCGATGAGTACCGGAGTTGGTTTTGGAGTGGGGCTGCCACATGCTTCAACTCAGCTGATCGATGATGTCATTGGAGTTTTCGGGCGTTCTTCAGATGGTGTCAATTTTGATGCGCTGGACAATCAGCCAGTAAAATTTGTCGTTCTCTTTCTCGTTCCCCAAGGTCAGTTCCAGAAGCATCTCCAAACACTGGGCAATATTGCCAGACTTCTGCACCGCAAAGATATGCGTCAGGCCATAGAAGAAGCTAAAACTGCGGAGGAAATTTTCAACGTGATCAAGGAATTTTCTGAACTCTCTTCCAAGAACGCCTGATCATTCATTTTAAGGGACATGCTGCATTTACTTATAGAGGCGGAACTGAAACGTGCGGTGAGAGCTGCCGTTCCGGATGCCGATGACTTGCCTCAAATCACTTTAATGCCTTGCCGCGATACCCGTTTTGGGGATTATCAATCGCCGTGTCTGATTGCATTGGCCAAGGCGCTTAAACAAAATCCTCGTGAATTGGCATCTCAAGTGGTGGAAAAATTGACGGGATTGGAAGCTCTTCATGTTCAGGTGGAGATTGCGGGACCGGGATTCCTCAATTTTAAACTGCTGCCTGAAGCGATATCGGGTGCCATCGCGCAAGCCTGCAAGACGAACAAACCTTTTATTCTGCCCAGAGAAAACCCGGAGACTATCGTCCTGGACTTCAGCTCGCCCAATGTGGCTAAACCGATGCATGTGGGGCATATACGCTCGACTGTTCTGGGGGCATGTTTGGCCAGGATTCATCGTCTGCTGGGTAATAAGGTCATCAGCGATAACCATATCGGCGACTGGGGTACTCAATTTGGCAAACTTCTTCTGGGATGGAAACAGGAACTGGATCAACAAGCTCTGGAACAGGATCCCATTGGTGAGATGGAACGCCTTTACAAAAAGGTAAACGCGGCTTCGGAACAGGATCCCGTTGTGCTGGAAGCGGCTCGCCGGGAATTGGTCAAACTTCAGGATGGAGATAAAGAAAATCTAGAGATTTGGCGGAAAATGATCCAACTGTCTCAGATCCAATTTGATGAGATGTATCACCGGTTGGGAGTGCAGTTTGATTATACTCTGGGCGAAAGTTTCTATAACGACCGTCTTAAGGATGTTGTAAAGGATTTGGTAGAGAAGGGGATCGCTTGTGAAAGCGAAGGAGCTTATGCAGTCTTTTTCGATGACGATCCAGAGCTGAAAGATCATCCGGCGATTGTTCAAAAGAGAGATGGTGCGTCCAACTACGCGACAACGGATCTGGCGACACTGGAATACCGTATCGAAAACTGGAAACCAAACTGCATCATCTATGTGACGGACGGCAGACAGCAACTCCATTTTAAACAAATCTTTTCCATTTTCAGACGCTGGAAAGGGGAAGTCAACGTTCAGTTGTCGCATGTCTGGTTTGGAACGATCTTAGGCAGTGACGGTAAACCCTTCAAGACACGTTCCGGCGAGACGATCAAATTGTCAGATCTGCTGGATGAAGCCGAGGAACGTGCCATGAAAGTAGTGACGGAGAAAAATCCCACTCTGCCGGAGGCGGTTCGTAAGAATATCGCACGTGTGGTCGGGATCGGAGCCGTAAAATACGCAGATCTGCTTCCCAATCGCCAGAGCGATTATATGTTCAATTGGGATAAGATGCTGGCTTTCAACGGAAATACGGCTCCTTATCTGCTTTATGCTTATACACGGATACGCAGTATTTTTCGCAAATACAAAGAGTCCACGGGAACAGCGTTCGATCCGATGAAAGTGGAGGAGAAACAGCTTAACTTTTCTCAGCCCAAAGAGTTAACATTGGCTAAACATCTGATGTCCTTTGGTATTGTCTTGCAGCAGGCGGCGGAAGATTCTAAGCCGAATATTCTGTGTAACTATATTTATGAATTATCCGGTTTCTTTGCTTCATTCTATGAGGAATGTCCTGTGTTAAAGTCGGATGTGGATCCCGAAACACGCAATTCTCGTCTGGCACTGTGTTATACGACAGCTCAGGTGCTTCGCATAGGTTTGCAGACGCTGGGATTGGAAACTTTGGAGGAAATGTAAATTCCCAAAGAAAATTTTAAGAGAGTTTTATGAAAATGACCGGCTTGCCGGTCATTTTCAGCTTTCAAAATCAGCGCCGGAAAGGTACATTTCTTGAAGCCTCATTGCACGAGACGGAATAGGCGGTTTTCTGCTGAGGTTGAGAAAAAATTTAAAGCTATGAATCAGAATAAATTTAATTGGAAGAAGTGGCTACCTATTACAGGAGGCGCACTTATTATCTTAGTTTTTCTGGCTTACTTCATTATCACCAGTTCATTTTTCTTAACGAAAGTGGCTTTGCCGATCGCGGGGAACATTCTCAAGATCGAGATCAAAGCAGACTCTGTTAAACTGAGTGGATTGTCCAAGGTGGATGTAAAAGGCCTCAAGGTTACACCTCAGGGGGAAGAGACTATTCTGGAAGCCGGTGAAGTGATGGCCGAATTGAACAAACTGGATCTTTCTTTTGCTTCTTTCAGCATCAAAGAAGTATATCTGGATAAAGGTCTGGTCAATATAGTGCAGACTCCGGACGGCGGCAACCTGGCGGCTTTGCTGGAGTTATTTGGCGGGGAGAAAGATACAAACAAACCGCCTATGGCGCTCCAAGTGGATAAAGTTGCCGTCAAGGACAGTATCGTGAAATGGAAAATGATTGGTGCCGATAACAGTGTGATGGGCGCGGATATGGAAAAAGTCAATGTCTCCGGCGAGGGGATCGGTACGGAATTATCCGGCAAACTGAATATGACCACCGACTTGTCCTATTACATGGGCAGCAATTACAAAGTGCAACCGGAACAGTATATGGGCGGTTCCTTCCAGGCAGATCTGGTGGTGCCGCTGACTAAGGAAATGATGCCCGGCATTATTTCTGGCCCCGTGAAGTGGGATTTCTCTCAGACTCGTGGAATGTTTGCGATGCTCCAGGGAGAGCAGCTGGCTTTGGATTTGGGATTGTCCCTCTCTGAGATACAAAAGCTTGTTGTTGATTTGAATAAAGGCTCGGAGTCGCTGGCGAAAGTTGCAGTCAACGGTACTTTGGATATGTCTGACATGAGTGCGTTACTCAACTACGAAGTCAGCAATGTGGACAATCGCCTGCTGAATACGCTTTCGGATATGACCGGTGTGAAGTTTGAAAAAACCTTCATCAGCTCTAAAGGGTCAATCCAGACCGCTGATTCTCTGAATACTTACATCCTGAAAGCTCAGTCTCAGCTTAAAGATGTAACTGTGCTGACGGGTGAAACGGCCAGTTTGCCGCTTTCATTAGATTCGGAT